>JABMOP010000322.1 GCA_013204125.1 Rhodospirillales bacterium
CACCAACACCTTGTCTTTGAAACTTTGGCCGACCAATTCGTGGCGCGTCTCGACAATTGTGCCGGTCATGGAATCGATACCGCCCCAACCCGATATGGTTTCGCGTGTGACCAGGGCTTCGCCTTCGGCAATGCCGCCGACGACGGTGCGGCCCTTCAATATGATTTTGGAATTTAAGTCGCTCATTAGGTCCCCGCCAGCCAGCGTTCGCCCTCGGCCTTGGTTTCGGCCTCTTCGGGGGTATTGATGGAAATGATATTGTCCATCGACGAACGCCCGGCAAGATTCAATCGATGGCAAAGATGGGCGCAGCCTCTGGGGTAGGGTGTCAAATCAATGCCTTCGTAAAAAGATTGTGGCACCTTGCCCGGTTCCACCGCATCCATGCGGTCGGCGTCGTAAATCATTTTCCATTGGGTAATTTTCCAAACGCCATCCCGTTTTTCGACAAGATCGTAAAACCGTGCCCAGGCCGTGAAATCGAACAGATAGCCTTCGAGATATTTTCGGGATAGAACCTGCGCGTCCACTTCGGCGACAGCGCGGCCCCCCTTGACCCAGATGCGGGAATTACCGAGCCAATGTTTGCCGCGTTCTTCAGGCTTATATTTGGCGATCAGTTTTTTGGAGCCTTCGATAAACCCGGCGACATCGCCCTGATACCAGGAAATATTGACGGTTGCGCCTTCGTGGAAGCAGGCAGCGATTTCGTCCCACTCGCTGTAATCCCGCCCGAACGCCCAGCGTTCGCGCAAGCGCTTGATTTCCAACTCGTCGTTCAAGGTCTCGATGGTCATGGTGCTTCGCCTTTCCATTTGCCGGTGACGGCGGCATTGACGCAATCTTCGGTCGATCCGAACCAGGCTTCGACGCCGGTGATGGCCGGTAAATAATGGGTTTGCTTGGCGCTGTCGGTGGCCGCGACTTTGGTGCCTTTGGGTACCGCCGCCGACATCGCCGAACAGGTATCGGTCATGATTACGCCGCCTGCATCTTCGATGATTTTGGTATAGCCGTTTTTGTCGGACACATCCTTGACCCCGCGCGCGGTAAAAATCCAGAGGGCGCAATTATCGTGGATACGCTTGCCGGCCAACAGCTTGCTGGCTTCCCAAATTTGTTCGATCGTGTAGTGTGGGCAGCCGAGCATGACGTAGTCCATATCGTCGCTGTGGCCGTTGGCGTTGATGGTCTCATACGTGCGCCTGCGCTCTTCCGTACCGTATCTAAATATTTCAGCCGGCTTATTGGGCCCGAAGGCTTGCTCGATTGTCGCCGCTTCCGGCGTCTGGCCGACCACATGATACATTTCAACGCCGCCCGAAGATGCCCCCGCCGCGCCGAAATGCTTATGGCGGATCAGGCTGGCAGGGTTTTTGATGCCGGTTAACACTGGAATTTCTTCTTCCACCGCATCGCCGGTGAAATAGCCGAGCATGCCCCAATCCATGACGCTGTCCATTTCCACATCGACGTCGATTTGGTGGCGGCCGAAGCGGTTCTCGTCCAAATGAAATCCCCAATAAGGGATTTTGCCGGTCAACATGGCCGAGGCCGTGCTTTCGCAGCCTTCGGTATTGGTGCGTGCGCCGAGGACCGAATTGCAATAGACGACGGCGGAACTTTCCATCCACGCGCAATGTTCGCCCATCACCGGCACGTTGCCGTTGGCATACGGGGTGCAGGTGTTGAGCAATTGAACGCCGAGGGACGCCGAATGGTTTTGGCTTTCGAGATGGAAATCAAGGGTGTCCTTGGGGGTTCCCATCATTTCCCCGTGGGCGGGATCGATGCGCGTCTGTAAATGGCAGGTGAAGGTGCGCGCATTTGGAATTTCGTCGGCCGCTTGGTCGCTATCCAGATCAAACCTGGAAAATAATTGATCGCGGGTCAGGGCGCCCTCTTTTGCGTAGAAATCGCGAATAAAGATCGATGACGATCCCGATGTTCCGGCCACATTGTTGGTATCGACCAGACGTTCGGCATCCAGCGCTTCGCCATAACGGACCAGTAAGTCCATGGCCATTTGCCGCGCATCGGCGCCGGGTTTGCCGTCGCCGTCGCGCATGGCTTGTTCTTCTGCATTAAGTTTCATGGCTGATCCGAATCATTTCTCTGTTTCGCGAATAATGGTCCGGGCGGGGGGCCAGTTCAATGCACAATCGAGTTTATCAAAACCGGGGAATTCCGGCCCTTACACCCGCAGCCATCTATATTTAGCTTTGATTGCAACCTATAATCACAATATATTGTGGGTTCCATGCTGCGTCATTTAAGGGGCGTGGATCGGGTGGCAAATACGAAACAACGAAGGACGTGCCGAATATGTATGACACAGTGAAAAAATTCTTCGCAGGGATCACAGAATTGGGTCTTCTGCTAGTCGTGATGTCTGTTGTGGCGACAATTATCTTCGGTAATAACATTCCGTTCGTCGGCGGGATCGCGGCGAACACTTTGGCCTTGATTAAAAATCTGGGCGGCGCCGGCGTCGTCGGCCTGATCGCAGCCGCAGCCATCGTCTGGCTGCTCGGCAAAAAGGGCTAGGCTTTAAGAAGCGTCCAAATAGAGGCCGTTTGCAATAATTCCCCGGTCGAGGGCCGTTAGCCGGGCTTGACCATGACTTTGCATTGGGTTGTTCGTTCGCGCAGCGCTTCGAAGACCGGCGGCATGTCCGTTAGTGACACCGTGTCGGTGATCATCATGCGGGGCTCCACCGCGCCTCGATCCAAGGGCTCGACGGCGTGTTGAAATTCCTGCAGACTATAGAACGCCGCCGGCTGGATACGCACTTCGCGCACCACTGCCGATGCCGGGATGAAGCTATCGCTATGAAAACAAAGCCCGGCGACGACCACCGTGCCGCGCATGCGGGTGCTGAGGATCGATTGCTGGATCAATCCTGATGCGCCGACACATTCAAAAACAATATCAGCCGGCCCGCCCATCGCTTCGATGGCGGCGGCGGGCGGATCATCGGACGGGGTGATAAACACATCGGCGCCCATATTCAGGGCCAATTCTTTGCGCTGAGTAGTGCGCGCCGTGACGAAGATGGTCCCGGCGCCCATGCGTTTGAGCCAGAATATGGTGGCCAGCCCGATCGGCCCGGCGCCCAACACCAAAACCTTATCGCCGGGTTTCAAACCTGATTGGGCGACGGTATGTAATCCCACCGCCATGGGCTCTACCAAAGCGCCGTCTTCCATCGAAAGGGTGGAAGGCAATTTGATGCATTGGCGCTCGTAGGTCTTGGAATATTGGGCATAACCGCCACCGTCCACTTGGCGCTTGGCACACCAGGCCGGCTCGCCCGCCAGGCAGTTTGCGCATTCACCGCAACTGGATAGCGGCATGACCGCCACGTTGTCGCCGGTTTTGATGCGCTCGACCCCTTTGCCGATGGCGATCACTTCGCCGGCATATTCGTGGCCGAGAATTTTGCCCGATGGCGCCAAGTTGGTGGGCTCTTCGGTGACATGGAGGTCGGATCCACAAATGCCGCATCTTCCGACTTCCAACACCACCTCGCCCGGCCCTGGGGTCGGATCGGGTATTTCCTCGACCGCCAAGGGTTGGCCCATTTCTTTAAATATGGCAGCTTTCATGTTAGATCGCTTTCGGTTTAGTTGAGGTTCCAGCCGCCATCGATGGAAAACGGCGCGCCGGTGACATAGCGGGATTCATCCGAAGCCAAATAGAGGATGAGGTAGGCGACATCTTCGGGCTCACCCAACTCACCCATCGGCACCCGGGCCAGCGAAAGGCCGCGCGCCTCTTCGAAGGATATATTTTTCTTTCGTGCGATTTCCGCATGAATGTCATTCAGCATGCGGGTTTTAATCAGGCCCGGATGCACTGAATTGCATCGGATTTTATCGCCGTTCTGCGCGCCCTGATGGGCCACCGACATGGTCAAGTGGCGCACCCCGGCCTTCGATGAGCCATAGGCCGCCGAATTGGGCGAAGCCATCAAGGCGACAATCGAGGATATATTTATGATCGAGCCGCCGCCGGCGCGGCGCATAACCGGCATCGCCGTCCGGCATCCCAAAAACGTGCCATCCAAATTGATGGCGTGAACCCGTTTCCAATCCTCATAGCTGACACTTTCGGGCGCGCCGTTCATCATGTCGCCTTCGATGCCCGCCGCGTTGACCAAAATATGCACCGCGCCGTGCTTGGCTTCGACGCCGGCGACGATGTCTTTCCAAAGCCGTTCATCGGTAACGTCTTGGGCAATGAAATCACCGCCGATTTCGGCGGCCAGGGATTCGCCCACTTTGGCGTTCAAATCGGTAATCGTTACCTTAGCGCCTTCACTGGCCAAAAGCTTTGCCGTGGCGGCGCCGATGCCGCCGGCCCCGCCGGTGATAATGGCAACTTTATTCTCTACGCGTCCCATGTCTGAACTCCAATTCAATGCGTTAGATTAAATTTCGAGTGCCGCTTCGATTGGCGCCGGCGATGCTTTTCCGAGAATAAAATCGGCGGCTTTTTCCGCGATCATGATGGTTGGCGCGTTGGTATGCCCGCCGATCACCGTCGGCATCACCGATGCATCGACAACGCGAAGGCCGCTAACGCCGTTGACCCGTAATTCGCCATCGACGACGGCTTCCGCGTCCGGCCCCATGCGGCAGGTGCCGGCGGGGTGGAAAATGGTGCTCGCGGTATCGCGAATATAGGCGTCGATATCATCATCGCTTTTTGTGTCCGGTCCTGGGTACAATTCGCCGTCGGTCATTTCAGCGATCGGATTTTCGGCATAAACCCGCCTGGCAGCTTTGACGCCTTCGCGGAAGGTTACGAGATCATTTTCCACCGCCAGATATTCATGAAAAATATTAGGCTTATCGGTGGGATCGGTGGATTTAAGGGTTACGGTGCCACGGCTTTCCGGATGTAAAAGGATCACCCGGCAGCCTAAGAAACTGTCCTTGGCTTTCTTGAATCCAGGGAACCAGATATGGGCATCCGGCGCCATCCTGGTCATCAAGAATTCAATATCGGGGCGCGCCAGATCGGGGCGCGTACGGACATAGGAAATTGCACCTACCGGCAAAGTCGTAAGGTAGCCTTTGCGAAAAAATGCCCAATTCAATACCGCCATGGTCAGCCGGTCGAGGCGCAGCTCGCTATCGAACTGGCCAAGGTCCAGAGCTTTGTAGCCGACCAGGACGGAAATATGATCCTGCAGGTTGCGCCCGACATTGGCCGCCTCCACAACCGGCGTGATGCCGTGGGCGGCAAGCTCGTCTGCGGGCCCGATACCTGACAGCAATAAAAGTTGAGGCGAATTGAACGCGCCGCCCGATAAGATCACTTCGCGGTTTGCCCGCGCCGTCAGGACTTTTCCGCGCTGGCGATATTCAACGCCGGCCGCGCGGCCGTTCTCGAACACCACGCGGGTTGCCGGCGCTTCTGTTTCGATGGTCAGATTGAGGCGCGCCATCGCCGGTTTTAAAAAGGCGCGTGCCGTCGATGATCGCATGCCGCCGCCGATGGTGTATTCGGCTGCGCCGAAGCCTTCATGCATGGCGCCGTTCAAATCCCTGGTAACCGGATGACCGGCCGCCTTGCCCGCCGATAAATAGGCATCATGGACTTTGCTGTGGTCGTCGCCGCGCGTCACTTGCAGCGGCCCACCGCCGCCATGGAATTCGCTGTCCCCGCCGTGATGTCCTTCGGAGCGTTTGAAATAGGGCAAAACGTCGTTGTAGCTCCAACCGCTGAGGCCAAGCTGGCGCCAATGGTCGTAATCGGTCGGATGGCCGCGCGAATAGATCATGCCGTTGATGGAGGAAGAGCCGCCGATCACCTTGCCGCGCGGAATATGGATGCTGCGGTTATCCAATTTGGGTTCGGGTTGGCTGTCATAGCCCCAGTTGAAGCGGCTGTCTTCGGATAGATCGCGGAATTTCAGGGGCAATTTTAACCACGGATGCCGATCCCATTTGCCGGCTTCCAAGATTAAAACGCGCGTGTCCTTATCTTCGCTTAGCCGGTTGGCAAGGACGCAGCCTGCGGAGCCGGCGCCGACGATGATATAGTCGTAAGAATTGGAATCGGGCATATGGCCCCCCGGTGAATTTTTTTTAAGGTGCTTACCGCGATTAAAGAGAAGTGCCGGGTAAGTTTCAACCGGTTTGCAAAATTTGGCTCTGGGTACAAGAATATCGGGCAAATGTCCTTAATGCGATTTAAGGGGGAGCGGCAGGGATGAGCGATGCTCAAGAATTTGATTATGTGATTGCCGGTGCAGGTTCCGCAGGCTGCGTCCTTGCGAACCGGCTAAGCGAAGACGAAGGCGTTTCCGTCTGTTTATTGGAAGCCGGGCCGCCCGATAAAAGCTGGCATATCCATGTGCCGCTGGCGGTCATCTGGGCGATGGTCAATCCCAAAATCAACTGGATGTTCAATTCCAAAGCCCAAAAAACGGCCGGCGGGCGTGAAATTTTCATGCCGCGCGGCAAGACCCTTGGCGGCTCCTCGTCAATCAACGGCATGGTTTATATTCGCGGCAACCCCGGTGATTACGACGAATGGGCGGATGCGGGCAATGCCGGCTGGTCGTGGAAGGATGTGCGCCCGTATTTTTTGAAATCTGAAAACAACGAACAATTCGCCGGCGACGGTCACCACGAAAGCGGCGGGCCGCTCAACGTGACGTTCGTAACCGATCCAAACCCGGCGGTTGATAAATTCGTTGCCGCCGCCGAAAGCCTGCAATACCGGCACAACAAAGATTTCAACGGCGAAACCCAGGAAGGCTTCGGCCTCCATCAAGTGACGCAGAAAGCCGGGCGGCGCTGGTCCACGGCGCGGGCTTTTCTGGAGCCGGCCAAAGGGCGCGAGAATTTGACAATCCGAACCGATGCGCCGGTGGAAAAAGTCATTATGGAAAACGGGCATGCCGTCGGCATCAAATTGTTGAGCGGCGAAATCATATCGGCAAGGCGCGAAGTAATCCTCTCGGCGGGCGCGCTCACCACGCCTAAGATCATGCTGCAATCGGGCATCGGCGATGGCGCCGAATTGCAGGCCCTCGGTATTGAGCCTCACCACAATCTTCCGGGCGTTGGCCGCAATTTGCAGGATCACGCCTCGATCCACGCCATTGTTAAAACCAAAAGCCGGGTGCCGACGGGATTTTCGGTTCAGGCATTGCCGAAATTGGCATGGTCGGTCGTCGATTATCTGTTCCGCCGGCGTGGGATGTGGGCGTCGAATATGGTGGAAGGCGGCGGTTTTGTGCGCACGAAGCCTGAATTGACGCGCCCGGATATCCAATATGTGTTCACCCCCGGCTATCGCGCCCGCCCGCCGAAATTAATCGCCTATGGTCATGGTTACGCCATGACGACGGTCCTGCTGCGCCCTAAAAGCCGAGGCCGGGTGACGCTCGCCGGGACCGATGCGACCCAGGCGCCGGTGATCGATCCTCATTTTTTTGAAGACGAAGAAGATATGGAAACGCTTCTCCGGGGATTGAAAGAATCTCGGCGTATCTTCAATTCGGATGCCTTTGCCGGCTATGGTCCAACGGAAATTATGCCCGGCAAGGATACGGTCAGCGATGACGATCTCCGCGCATACATATTAGAAAACTCGGCAACTATTTTTCACCCCGTCGGCACCTGCAAAATGGGCGCGGGCGATGATGCGGTGGTTGATGCAAGGCTCCGCGTTCACGGGATAGACGGACTACGCATCGTCGATGGATCGATCATGCCGACCATCGTCGGCGGCAATACCAATGCGCCGATCATCATGATCGCGGAAAAAGCATCGGATATGATTAAGGAAGACAGGTCGGCTTAACCGACCGCGGGACCAGGTCGGCCTAACCGACCGCGGGACCAGGTCGGCCTAACCGACTTTGGCCCAGGACGGGGCAAATTCGTCTATGGTCGTCCGCCGCATATCCCTTTTAAATTTTTCATCGTCGAACGGCGTTCCCCGGTGCAGGGTGCAGCGGTTGTCCCAGATTACCAAATCATTTGTCCGCCATTGGTGGCTATAGACGAATTCGGGCCTGGTCGCGAAATCTGTTAGCTCTTGAAGCAAGGCCGCGCCTTCGGCTTCGTCCATACCGATAATGCGCCGCGCGTGGGCGCCGGCCATATACGCTTTGCGCTCGGTTCCGGGAATTTGGCGCACCACCCGGTGGGTCACCGGCGGCAGGCCCTGTTCCTGGGCGTTGGTAACGGTTTTCAGGCCACCCTTCTTCCGAGAATGCCAAAGGCTATGTTCGGCAACCAATTCTTCGATCCGTTCTTTCATGTTTTCGTCAAGTGCGTCATAGGCGGCGCGGGCATCGGCGAAATCTGTATTGCCGCCTTCGGGTGGGATAATCCTGGCGGACAGCATCGACCATTTCGTCGGCAGCGGGTTGAAGGACGAATCCGTATGCCAAAGCCGGTCAGCGGCGCGCATTTCCCGGCGCGCATGACCCGGCGGCAAAATTTCGTTGTCGAGGCCGAGATTAGACGCATCGAATAGATATTGCGGCAATCGGTGGCCCTTTTCGGCAAAGCCGGAAGCGGCGATGGCCGGGCTTTCGCGCGGCCCAAAATGGCGGGCAAATTCGATTTGTTGTTCATCGGTGATGTCTTGGCCGGGCATGATAACGACCGCAAATTGGTCCACCGCATTTTCGACAGCGGCAATAATTTCAGGCGTTATATCGGCGCCAACGTCGATGCCGCTAAGCTCAGCTGCGAATAAGGGGTGTTGTTTTTCTATGGATATGGACATGATGCCTAATTCCAGCTTTATTCTATTGGATTATCAAGGTTTAGTTGGATTGCGTCCAAACAAAAAATAACCGTTTGTAAATTAAGGGAGGGACGAAATGCCGGATAATCAAAGCTACGATTATATCGTGGTCGGCGCCGGGTCTGCCGGCGCCGTAGTCGCAAACCGCTTAAGCGAAGATGCGGATGTTTCTGTCTGCCTGTTGGAAGCCGGCCCGCCCGATCGCAGCCCTTTCATTCATGTGCCGACCGGCATCATCAAGCTGTCTTTCCATGATGGCGTCAATTGGCGCTTTTATACCAAGCCTCAGAAATCGATGAGCGGTCGTCCCATATTTACGCCGCGCGGCAAGACCTTGGGCGGCACTTCATCGATCAATGCTATGGTCTATATC
>JABMOP010000323.1 GCA_013204125.1 Rhodospirillales bacterium
CGTCATGGGTCTCGACCGTGGTCGAGCCATGCCCTTCCAGCACATAGACGACTTCTTCAAAGAGATGTTGTTGCGGCGCCGTTTTTCCGCCTGGATCAATTTCCAAAACGAAGATGGAGATAAAGTCGCCGCGCCCTTTCAAATGGGCGATGGCGCCTTTGACGCCGAAGCGCGCCCAGGGTTTGGTTTTCATTTTAATCAGATCGATGCCGAAATCTTCAACAACCGGCACGCCTTCGCCTTTGACCCATTCCAAATAGGGGTCGTACAGGAAACGTGCTTCCTCAGGGTTCGTCATTTAATGCCTCATTCGATTTTTTAGTGCGCCCGGAATGCTTAGAATTCTAACCATCAAATCCGCCCGTTCAACCACATAAGCCGGGTTCTTGCCCCAAAAGCTGAAATTTAACGACGTGAAATTCGGCATGAGGCAGTTCTGCTTTACCGCCGAAAGCGGATATTTGGTCAGTCGCGAAAATATTTTTGGGTCTTATTCGCCAATCCAACTAAAGACAACATAACCGGCACTTCGACAAGAACGCCCACAACGGTTGCTAACGCTGCTCCAGAATTCAGGCCGAATAGACTTATGGCTACGGCGACGGCTAGTTCGAAAAAATTTGAGGTCCCAATCAACGCACACGGAGCCGCAACATTGAACGGTATTCTCCAAATCCATGCCGCAAAGTATGTGACGAGAAAAATACCATAGCTTTGGATGATCAAGGGGCTGGCGATCAACAATATTAGCAGCGGTTTTTCGAGGATGACGGCGCCTTGAAATCCGAACAGAAGCACGACAGTGGTCAGAAGTCCAATGATGGAGAATGGCTTCAAATTCCCGGTAAATTTTTCAATATCGGTATTTTTACCCCTCAGAAGCACATTGCGCGTTACCGCGCCAGCGACAAGCGGCACGACGACATACATAATCACCGAGGTTAGAAGCGTTTCCCATGGTATTGCGATGTCTGTGACCCCCAACAGAAAGGCAACGATCGGGGCAAACGCGAAAATCATAATAATGTCATTTACCGACACCTGGACGAGTGTGTATGTGGGATCCCCTTTTGTAAGTTGGCTCCATACGAAAACCATTGCAGTGCAGGGAGCCGCACCCAACAATATCAGCCCGGCGATATATTGATTGGCATCCGAGGGGTTGATCAGATCTTTGAAAACCACGTTGAAGAAGAAAACGCCGAGGGCGGCCATGGTGAAGGGTTTAATCAGCCAGTTTACAACTAAAGTAAGGGCAAGACCTTTGGGGCGTTCTCCTATATGTGACAGGCTCGCGAAGTCCACCTTCACCATCATTGGGTAGATCATCACCCAGATCAGAACTGCGACAACGAAATTTACATTCGCGTATTCAAGGGCGGCAAGGAACTGAAATAGATCGGGAGAAATTTTTCCTAATCCGATCCCAGCAACAATTGCGGCCCCGACCCAGAGCGACAGCCAACGTTCAAATAGTCCCATCGTTAATCGTGTGGCCGATTTGTCGGCGGAATTTTTAATAGGCAATTATTGAGTATCCAGCTACTACGTCGTTTATCAAAAACTAACGTGCCGGCCTCAATAACAGGCCACGTCTAACGTTAGAACTCAATATATCTCAAGTTGTTCGACCCAAAGCTAATCGAAATCGTAGGTCGGAACCTCAGCCGTGCGCAAGTCATTTTCGAGAAATCTATTATCGCAATCTAATGTCCGCCTCGGCTGACAACGGTCATTCAGGATCGTCATTTTATGCCTCATTCGATTTTTTAGTGCTCCCGGAATGCTTAGAAAGCTAATCATCAAATCTGCCGGTTCATCCCTATAAGTGGGGTTCTTGCCCCAGAAGCTGAAATTTAGCGACGTGAAATTCGGTATGAGGCATTTCTGCTTTGCCGGCGATTGAGGCCGTCGCCGAAACCTAACATAAATTGCAACTCTCGTCCGCAATCCGCCTTTTAGAATATGACGGCCCAACGGCAACAAATAGCAATCCGCAGGCGAGAAATACCGGAATATTTTCTAAATCATTGCGGTGCACTTCGCCTCATCGGGCAATTCACGAAACAGTTTGTTTAAAAAACAGGTTTTACCGCTACGGCCTCAATCAAGCTCACGCGCTCCTCATCAAGATTGCGATGCAGATTATAGGCCTTGGTGCCGACATCGTTACCCACCAGCATATAGACGCCAAGTTCCGGCAGCTTCGGCTGGCCGACGGGCTCTTTCACTTGGGCAAAAGCCTTCTGAGCAAGATCGGTCTTGTCATTCCAAACCGTAATCTCAAAACCGGCGGATGTTATGAGGCCGCGGAAAGATTCCGGCGGGACCAGAAAACTCATGGAACTGTCTTGCGCCCAGGGCACCGGAAAATACGGGGGCGTGTTTTTATGGCCACATACCTCATACAAAACAGCACGGCATCCGGGTTTGAGAACACGATAGGTTTCCGTCAACCACGACAGTTTATCTTCAACATTCATATTCATCTGGAGCGACCAGACGCCGTCAAATGAATTGTCATCAAACCGTAGTTCCAGCGCACTGCATGCAAGGAACCCTACCCGTTCGTGCATGATTAATAACTGTGTCAGTCGCCCGGCGACAACAATGTATTCATCACTTAAAACTATAC
>JABMOP010000324.1 GCA_013204125.1 Rhodospirillales bacterium
AACTATTTCCGCATGTACCCAAAACTGGCCGGCATGACCGGTACGGCGATGACCGAAGCGGGCGAATTTCACGAAATCTATAAGCTGGAAGTGGTCGATATTCCGACCAATCTCGATTGCGTCCGCGACGATCAGGACGACGAAGTGTACCGCACGGTGCGCGAAAAACACGGCGCCATTGCTAAAACGATCGCCGAATGCCGCAAGATCGGCCAGCCGGTTCTGGTCGGCACCGTCAGCATCGAAAAATCAGAAGAAATCGCCGCGCTTTTGAAAAAAGAAAATATTCCGCATCAGGTATTGAACGCCCGCTACCACGAACAGGAAGCCTTTATCATCGCCCAGGCCGGCGCGCCGGGTTCGGTCACCATCGCCACCAATATGGCAGGCCGCGGCACCGATATTCAATTGGGCGGCAATGTCGAAATGCTGGTCCGCCAGAAACTGGAAAGCGTCGCGGACCAAGCCAAGCACGCAAAATTGGAAGCCGAAGTCCGGGCGCGCGTCACCGAGGGCAAAAAAGAAGTTCTTGCCGCCGGCGGGCTCTATATCATCGGCACGGAACGCCATGAAAGCCGCCGCATCGACAACCAGTTGCGCGGCCGCGCCGGCCGCCAAGGCGATCCCGGCGCGTCCAAATTTTATCTATCCCTCGAAGACGATCTGATGCGTATTTTCGGATCGGAACGCATGGACGGCATGCTGCGCCGCTTCGGCCTTGAAGAAGGCGAAGCCATCATCCATCCGTGGATCAACAAGGCGTTTGAAAAAGCGCAGCAAAAGGTTGAAGCGCGCAACTTCGACATCCGTAAGAACTTGCTGAAATTTGATGATGTGATGAACGACCAACGCAAGGTCATTTACGAGCAGCGCCGCGATCTTATGTCGGAAGAAGACGTCTCCGAAACGATCCAGGATATGCGCAGGAATGTGACCGAAAAAGTCGTTCAGAAATGCATACCGGAAAAAGCCTATGCGGAACAGTGGGACACCAATGCCCTGCATGAAGAGCTGATGCGCATATTCGGGCTCGATCTGCCTGTTCAGGACTGGGCCAAGGAAGAAGGCGTAGCCGAAGCCGAGGTTCATGATCGCATCACCGACGCAGTGAACAGGAAAATGGCGGAAAAGGCTGCCACCTGGACGCCCAAAGTCATGCGCGATGTGGAAAAAAGCCTGCTCCTGCAGGTGCTGGATCAGGTTTGGAAAGATCATCTGTTGTCGCTTGACCATCTGCGCCAGGGCATCGGGCTTCGCGCCTACGCCCAGAAAGATCCGCTCAACGAATACAAATCCGAAGCCTTCGAGATGTTCAACACTATGTTGGACGATTTGGACGAGCGGATCACGCTGGTCCTGGCGCATATTCAATTAGAAATTTCCGGGTTGGACGATGTGGATTTATTCGCCCGCGAGGGACAGCAAACGATGGAAATTTACGAAGACCCCGCCTTCGCCGGCGGCGCATCGGCTTACGACGAAGAAGACGGATCCGGCTATGGCGTCGCCATCGCACCGGTGGTCACCCGCCAGGGCGCGGATGTGGTTGATCCGGACGATCCGACCACTTGGGGCAAGGTCGGGCGCAATTCCGCTTGCCCCTGCGGCACCGGCAAAAAATATAAACACTGCCACGGCGTTCATTAAACGAAGTTTGATTTGAGACCGACAAGCGGCCGCTGAATTGTCTCAATTGAGATTAAAACAATCGTTTGATTTAATCTATTGTTTAGTATAGCCTGTGCAAATGGCTGAACCTAAGGAGGCTCTACAGCGCGGCGATGAAACCCGGGCCCAATTACTGGACGCGGCTTTGCAATTGTTCGCCGTCGAGGGTTATGAAGCGGTTTCGACCCGCCAATTGGCGGCCAAGTCAGGCACCAATATCGCCGCCATCGGCTACCATTTCGGCGGCAAGCGGGAACTCTACCGCGCCCTTTTGCACCAACTCGTTGCCGACACCGAACCTTTTTTCGGGCCGGCATCGAACGGGCTTCGGGCCGCCATTATCGAGGCAAAAGGCAATCAGGCCGCTCTCGCCGAGATCGTTTCCGGATTTGTCCAACAGTTGCTGAGCATCTTTATCGGAAGCGATTTCATGCGCTGGCGCGCGCCCCTGGTGATGCACGAATATTCCAATCCCTCCGAAGATTTCGACATCCTCTATCAGGGGCGCATCGCACCTCTCCACCAATCCATAACCGCGATCGTATCTGCCGCCTTGGGCCGAGACGATAATGATCCCCGGTGCGCCATCCGCGCTCATGCGGTGATGGGCCAAATCTTTGTCTACGGGATCGCGCGCGTGGTCCTGTGGCGGCGCCTGGGCTGGGATAGCTACGGACCCGATGCCATCGAAATGATTATCGAAGAAGTCCGAGCATCTGTACTTGCCTCTCTCGGGCTGCCTATGCCGCCAACAGGCGGAGCAGGAGAAAAGACATGACACCGACCCCCCACCCCCTCAAAAAACGGCTGCTTATTATTCCGCCGATCCTTGTCGGTCTTGCCGTCGTCGCTCTTTTTGTTGCCGCCAAGAACGGCCCGACGCAATCGGATATGGGCGAAGCGGCGCGAAAGGCCCGCGTCATTGAAGTTCCGGAAACGACCGTTATCCCCCGCGCCCTTGGTTTCGGCACGGTGACGCCGGGGACCGTCTGGGAAGCGCTGGCCGAAATCCAAGGCAAAATCGTCTATATCCATCCGCACTTGAAGGCCGGTGCAATTTTGACAAAAGGCACCGTGGTTTTACGCATTGATCCTGCCGATTATCAGCTTGCTTCGGGCGAAGCGAAAGCCGATATCCGCGCCATCGAGGCCCAATTGGCCGAATTGGCGGCGCGGGGTAAAAACACCCGCGCGTCACTTGCAATCGATCAGAAAACCTTGGAAATTTCGCGCCGGGAATTAAATCGGAAACGACAGCTCTTGCGCTCACGGGCGGTGTCCCAGGCGGCGGTCGATCTGGAAGAGCGCAATCTCCTCGACCGCGAACAAAGCGTGCAGAATTTAACCAACATTTTAAACCTTATGCCGTCCGAGAATAACCGCTTAAACGCCCAATTGGCGGTGACCAATATCCGCCTGGAAATCGCCAAGCGAAATTTAGAACGGGCAACCATCACCCTGCCCTTCGATGCCCGCATCGCCAAGGTCAATGCGGAACTGGCCCAGTTCGCCAAATCCGGGCAAACCCTGATCATTGCCGATTCCATCGATGTGTCTGAAGTATCGGCGCAATTGCCCATCGATAAAATGCTGCAACTTTTAGACCCCAGCCGGATCAACGGAATTAAGCCGGTAAACGCTATGCACGATATCGAAAACCTTCTCGGGCTGACACCGATCATCCGTTTGAAAAGCGGCAATCTGACCGTCGAATGGAAAGGCCGCGTGGCGCGGGTTTCCGACCGCGTCGATCCAAGCACCCGCACCATCGGCGTGATCGTCGCCGTCGATGATCCCTATCAGGTGACGAAAGATGGCCTGCGCCCGCCATTGGCTAAAAACATGTATGTGGAGGTCGAGTTACGCGGCAGTGCGCAAGAAAAGCAATTGGTCATCCCGCGCACCGCCATCCGCGGCGGTAAGGCCTTCGTCGTCGGCGCCGACAACCGTCTCCGGATCCGCGATATTGTTGTGCGCTTCTACCTCGGCGATATCGCCGTCCTTAAAAGCGGGCTCAAGGCCGGCGAACGTATCATTGTTTCCGATATCATTCCGGCGATTGACGGCATGCTGATCGATCCGGCCATGGATTTAGAAGCGGCTTCGAGGCTCATCGCCCAAGCAGGCGGCGAGGCAAGCTTCTGATGCTACGCTATTTTGTCCATCACCCGACGGCGTCTAACCTTGTCATGGCATTATTCATTGTGGTGGGGCTGATCGCCGCGCCAACGGTTAAACGCGAAACATTTCCCGCCGTTCCGCCCGACGAAGTGGAAGTCAGGGTGCTTTATCCCGGCGCCGCCGCCGAAGAAGTTGAAGAAGCCATTTGCCGGCGCATTGAAGACGCTGTCGAAAAGGTCAAAAACGTCGATGAAATTCGCTGCGATGCCAGGGAAAACATCGGAACCGCAACCGTCAAAATGCTCGAAGGGCGAAATTTCGACCGCTTCCTCTCCGAGATCAAAACCGAAGTCGAAGCCATCAGCAAATTTCCAGAGGTTGCCGAAGGTGCAACCATTCGCCAATTAGGTCTGTTGGACTTCGTTGCCGCCCTGGCGGTAACCGGACCGATGTCGGCGCCGGACCTTAAAGCCTATGCAGAAAAATTAAAAAGCCGGATGCTGGCCTACGGCGAAGTATCGCAAATCAACATCAAGGGTTTTTCCGATCATCAAATCCGCATCGAAGTGCCGGCGCAAACCCTTCGCCAATATGGCCTCAGCGTAAATGACATCGCCGCCATTATCGCCCAGGAGGCCTTTTTCTGGCTGGACGCGCCCATCAAGCGGGTATCGGCGCCCGACACACCTGTGCCTTTTGCCCCAGTCATGGAGCAGTTTTACGTGCCCAGCGAAGAACAGGTGATCGAGGCTGTTGAATCTTTGTTCTAAGGGAGGAGAAGGACATATGGCTACTGAGGTGCTGGTCCCTCCGCTGGGGCAGACAGTCGATGAGGTCACGCTGATCTCATGGTACAAGGAAGAGAA
>JABMOP010000325.1 GCA_013204125.1 Rhodospirillales bacterium
CCATAACGCCATACAGGCGATCGGCGGTTTCCGCATCGATCAAGGTCATCATGCCCTTATCAAGGCCATGTTCTTCGATAAAGCTAACTTGGGACTGGGCCAGCACATCGACGATGGCATTGCCGATCCCAGTTACGTCAAAACGGGTGTCACTCATTCCTAACTCCTAAAACAAATAGATAAATCCATGGCGGCAGTATAGATTTGCAGGGCCGGGCCTCAAGCCCCCATTTATCCCGCCCCGGCTTTGAGAGTAGCGAGCGATGATTAAGGCGTTTTCCCGCGCAATCCGGCAATTGACCGATCCAGCCTTAAGACGGGTTTTCATTGTTGGGCTGGTTGGCTCGATCGTGATATTCGGGGCGCTTTGGGGCGCCGTTGCGTATTTTTTGGCGAGCGGTGATTTTTTTGCCTATTCGATTTTCGGATTTGAGTTTTCTTTAAATTTTGTCACCAACATACTTGGCAATATGGCGGTGGCGATTTTATCGTGGCTGCTCTTTCCAGCGGTCATCACCATCATTGTCAGCTTGTTTCTGGAAGACGTGGCCGAAGCGGTCGAGGGGCGCCACTACCCAGGGCTGGGCGCGCCCCGCAAGCAGGCGATTGCCGAGATAGTTTGGATAACCGTCAAGTTTGCAGGGCTAAGCATTATCTTAAATATCCTGGCCTTGCCGATCATCCTGATCCTGATTTTTTTCCCACCTTTTAATCTTTTTGTCTTCTACGGATTAAATGGCTATCTTCTAGGGCGAGAATATTTTGAGTTAGTCGCCCATCGCAGATTGGATCCCGCGCGGGCGCATCTTGTAAGAGTATCGTTTAGGGGCCACACCTTCATCGCCGGTGTTATAATCGCCGTATTGATGACGGTGCCGGTTGTAAATTTAGTGGCGCCGATCATAGCTACCGCCGCCATGGTGCATTTGGTCCAAGGTTGGCGGGAGCGGCTGGAACCGGCCCGGGAGAGTTAAGAAAATGAGCGAGGTGGATTATGTTCGGCAAGGATAAAGGCAAAAATTTATCGGGCGGCGGAAATGCCGGCGCGGGAGCGGCTGATATTCCATCGCCGCCCTTGAAGCCGTTCTCAAAAAATGGAAGCCACGCGCCGGCCAGGCCGACGGGAGCCCCTTTCCGCCCCGAAATTCCGAGACGCATGTCGGAAATCCCGGGCGCACCCAATCGAGCCGACCGCATGCTGTCGCTGGACGATGATGCCAATCGTCTTACAATCGGGCGCAATATCAATATTACAGGTGAAATCACCGCCTGCGAAAAATTAGTAGTCGAAGGCACGATCGAAGCCGAGCTAAACGAAGCGCATTCCATTGTTGTTAAACCGTCCGGTCATTTCAAAGGCCAGGCAACGGTTAATGAAGCCGATATCGGCGGGCGCTTCGATGGGACGCTGGTGGTGCGAAATACGCTTACCATTCGCAAAGAGGGCCGCGTCTCAGGCTCGGTGCGCTATGGGCGGATTGTTATTGAATCGGGCGGAGAAATTTCCGGCGATATGGCATCTTTGGATGCCGCCGCCGCTGCCGGCACCACGAACGACTAGTTGAGACGATAGAATAGGCGTGGGGCTTATTAAAAAAAGGCGGCCGGGCGAGAGATTTCACCTTAAGCTTCGCCGCATTTCATCGCTGGCCGGCATGGCCATCTTGCTATCGGTGCTGCTAGCAGCCTGCGCACCCCCAACCATCAAGCGCATCCCACGCGCGCCGGGCACCGAAGATGCGCGCGAAATCGACCGCAAAACCAAACCCGTTACGAGCAAAGGGCTGGAAGAAACCATAGAAGAAGGATCTTTCCCTGATGGCGACGACAAGACCGAACAGGCCGCACGAACGGATGTGGATTTAACAAATTTCAAGGAACGGCTGATCGGCCTTGATGCAGCGGAAGTTGGTGAATTATTGGGTCCGCCCAGCTTAGAGCGCATTGAGCCGCCGGCAACCATCTGGCAGTTCCGGGCGACCAAATGCATTGTCGATGTGTTCTTGTTCGCCGACGACGGCGATTCCAAGGTTGACCATGTCGAGGTGCGCCCGCGTAAAACGGAAACCGTCGATGAAAAAGACTGTTTTGCCTCCATCCTGGCCGGCGATAAAGGCCCGCCGCCGGACGCCGCGCCAGGCAAAGCTCCAGCCGGCGACGGAGCGCCAGACAAAGCTCCAGCTGACGTCGGAGCGCCAGACAAAGCTCCAGCCGGCGACGGAGCGCCGGGTGAGGCGATCAAAAAGGCACCGCTGGAAGAAACGCCGGTCGAAGAACCCTTTAGCGATTCCTCACCAAACGGCGATCAACTCCCGCCATCCATCGAAGAAGCCCCGCCGAAGCCGGATAAATAGGCTCAGCCAAGAGGAACTCCTTTCAAGCCAGAATTTTGGCCTTATAGCCGCATTGACCCCGCACTACGCAGGACGGGCAATCGGGCTTGCGCGCTTTGCACACATAGCGCCCGTGTAGGATCAGCCAGTGATGAGCATGCTGCATGAATTTCTCCGGCGTCGCCTTTTCGAAATTTTTTTCCACTTCGAGCGGCGTTTTTCCGGGCGCAATGCCGGTCCGGTTGCCGAGCCTAAACAAATGCGTATCGACGGCGATGGTCGGCGCGCCAAACGCAATGTTAAGCACGACATTGGCCGTCTTGCGTCCAACGCCGGGCAATTTTTGCAACCCATCGCGGTCTTCGGGCACCTTGCCGCCAAAATCGTCGAGCAGCATTTGGCTAAGTTTGATGACGTTTTTGGCCTTGGTATTAAATAGCCCGATAGACTTGATGTAATTTTTTAGATTGGCCTCGCCAAGGGCAACCATCGCCTTCGGTGTTTTGACTTTTTTGAACAACGGCCCGGTGGCTTTGTTGACGCCGATATCGGTGGCCTGCGCCGACAGCACCACGGCGACCAGCAACGTATAGGAATTGACGTAATTAAGCTCGCCCTTGGGGTCCGGCATGGCGGCGGCCAAATTCTCGTAAAACGCTTCGATGTCCGCTTTTTTCATTCAAATATCCAAACGAAGGAGAGGTTTCGCGCCCTGGTTTAGCGTAAAATTTCAGCCATATACAGACCCCAGTATTAAGCCCCGCCTTATCGCCTATTGAAATACCGCCTATCAACTGCCCATTATACCCATCATGGATGTTGATACCGCCTACCCGCTGAAACGGCACTTCATGCGCCGTATATTGCCGGGGCTTCTCCTGCTCATTTTCTTTGCCAGTGCGATAACCTATGGCTCCGCCCGCTGGACCGTAGAAAAAGTCTATTTGGAATTGGCGCGCCAGCGGGCCGAAGTGATTGCAGCTTCGGTCAAGCGCGAAGCCCCCGATGCCTGGGCGCGGCTCAGAACCGGCCGCCTGGCGCCCGGCGATAATGCGCGATTACGCACAGCGTTCGGCAACGAAGCGGAAGAGCTGAAACTGATGGCCTTAAAAGTTTATGACCTTGCCGGCCGGGTTCTGTATTCCACCGATCCTGCGAGTTTGGGAAAACTGGAAACCGGCAAGGCGCTGAGAAGCGTCGTCGCCGATATGAAATCAAGTCTGGTGCGCAAAGATGAAGGCGGCAATTCCTTGATCGAGCTTTATGTTCCTTATCTTGACCAAAACGGGCAGCTTGCCGCGGTCTTCGAATTATATGAACCGGTTGGCTATTTGGATGGCATTTTGCTGCGCTCCGGCCTGATTGTCTCGCTCGTTCCGGCGGCATTGTTTCTTCTCTTAGCGGCGGCGGCGGCAATCCTGGTCGGCCGCGCGCAGCGCCATATCGACGGGCGCGCCCACGATCTGATCCAACTGAAAGAACGCCTTGAAAGTTTCGTCTCTTCGAGCGCCGTCAATGCCGCCCGCGAAGGCGGCGTTATCCCATCGGAAAGAGTGCGCATAACCTTGCTCTATTCCGATGCAAGGGATTTCACCGGATATTCCGAGGCCAACCCGCCGGAACGCGTGGTCTGGTATTTGAACGAATTGATGACAATTCAGGTTGATGCGATCGGCGCCCAGGGCGGCGATGTGGACAAAATGATCGGCGATGCCTTATTGGCGCGGTTTACCGGCCGGGGCGCTGAAGGCCGCGCGCTGGCGGCGGCGCGCGCAATTTTGGGCGAAGTCGCGCGCGCCGAATTACCGCGATTGGTCGGCATCGGTATTTATACAGGAGACGTGATTTCCGGTGCCATTGGGCCGACGGATCGGCGTGATTTCACGGTCATCGGCGATGGCGTGAATGTCTCGGCGCGCCTCTGTTCGGCGGCGGCGGCGGGAGAAATTGTCGCCGACGAAGCCACCGTCGCCGCAGATAATGGCGCCGAATGGGAGCCGCCATTCGGCGCCGTCGAAGCCCTAACCGTCAAAGGCCGGCTGGATCCCGTTGCCGCCCGGCGCTGGCGGAATTCTTAAAAGCCCGCTTTAATCTTCGAGCCCCAAAACGTGGTTCACATTGCCGACGCCACCAAATCGGAACGATCCGACACGGTCGATAGATTTTGTAATGTCACCATGCAAGCCTCCGCCGCTTCCTTGCCCTTGACGACGAAATGTTCGGCAAAAAAGGCGTGGTGTGGTTCGTGTTCATGATAATTGAGCGGCGTCAGCACGGCGGAAATGACTGGAACATCCGTATCTAGTTGAACGCGCATCAACCCGTCGATCACGGCAGAGGCGACGAAATCGTGGCGGTAAATGCCCCCGTTGACGACCAGGGCAGAGCAAACGATAGCGGCGTAGCGGCCCGATCGGGCCAAAGTCTTGGCGAGCAATGGCATCTCGAAGGCGCCCGGTACGCCGAACACCTCGGCCTTCACGCGCCCCTGACTGAGCGTTTTGATTTCCTCCAGAAAACTATCCCGGCATCGGACAACGATATTCGCATGCCAATTAGCGCCGATGAAGGCAATTGTTTCCGTTCCGGGTTTTAGAGTTTGATTGTCTTGAGTCTGATTCATGTCTTTACTCCTACACGAGTTGCACGACGTGAATCAGGGCATGGAGTTGATACGCGCGGAATGCGCCATACGCGCGCCGCGTGGATCGTTCTCTCCCATCCGGACTATGACCGTCGGCTTCGGATTTACACCGAATCGGCTGACCCCTCAAAGGATGTCCCTCGAAGGCGCTCGCGGGCTGACACACCGGACATTGTCCGAATGCGATCACCGCCGGTGGGGAATCTCACCCCGCCCTGAGAACTTTCACGAATTAGATATATCGGCAATTGTGCGACAGATCAACGATGATCGCGCTGATTTAATCTTCGAGCCCCAGAACATCGTTCATGCCGTAAAGGCCTGCCGTTTTGCCGGGCAACCACAAGGCCGCGCGCACCGCGCCGGCGGCGAAGATGACCCGCGAAGTGGCTTTGTGGCTCAGCTCCACGCGCTCGCCGGCGCCGGCAAAAATAACCGAATGTTCGCCGACCACGTCGCCGCCGCGCAAACTTGCAAAACCGATTTGGCCGCGCACCCGCTCGCCGGAGATGCCGTCGCGCCCCCGGGCCTGGACGTCGGGTAATTTAACGCCGCGCCCTTCGGCGGCGGCAAGCCCAAGACTCAAGGCCGTGCCGGACGGCGCATCGACTTTATGTTTGTGATGCATTTCAAATATTTCGATGTCGTATTCTTCGTCCAACGTGGCGGCGAAGCGTTTGGTCGCCGCCATCAAGACCGTGACGCCGATCGAATAATTAGAGGCCCAGACAACCGGCAATTTTTCGGCGGCGCGCAAAAATGCTTTTTCTTGGCCCTCATCAAAACCGGTTGTGCCGATCACCATCGGCGTATTGGCCGCGCCCGCCAGGGCCACATGTTCGAGGGTCGGGCCGGGCAGGCTGAATTCTATGACCACGTCCGATGCCGCCAAGACCGCCGCCGCATCATCGGTGATTTGAAGCCCTAAAGGCGCCAACCCGGCTTGGCCGGCGACATCTTTGCCGAGCGCCGCGTGGCCCTTGGCTTCGGAACCGCCCGCCAATTCGGCGCCGTTCGTCTCCAAGACCTGGGCCACCAGCATCCGGCCCATGCGCCCGGCGCATCCGATAATTCCGATTTTCATAAAATCCCCTCTGTCCCTTAAAAAAGGAGCGCCCCGCAGCCTGTCCCCGTCCTCAGGCCTTATAAATACCCTAGTCTTTCAAATCTTCCCACAGGTCTTTGACCTTTGTGAAAAAACCTTCCGATTCCGGATTGTTTTTGGCGCTGTCGGCCTCTTCGGCGAATTGTTGCAGCAGCGCTTTTTGTTTTTTGGTGAGGTTGACCGGCGTCTCCACATTGGCCTGCACAAACATGTCGCCGCGATCTTTGGTGCGCAGCACCGACATGCCCTTGCCCTTGAGCCGGAATTGACGGCCCGACTGGGTGCCGGCGGGGATGGTTATGCGGGCGCGTCCCGCATCGACGGTCGGCACTTCGATATGCCCGCCCAAGGCCGCAGTGGCAATCGGGATCGGCACTTTGCAATAAATATTTGGCCCTTCGCGGGTAAAAATATGGTGGCCGGCAACGGATATGAAAATATATAAATCACCCGCCGCCGCGCCGTGCATCCCAGCTTCGCCTTCGCCTGCCAGGCGAATACGCGTGCCGTCTTCAACGCCCGCAGGGATGGTGACGGATAGGGTCTTTTCCTGGGCTACCCGACCGGAACCGGAACATTTGGAACATGCTTCTTTGATAACCCGGCCCTGGCCGCGGCAGGTCGGGCAGGTGCGCTCGATCGTGAAAAAACCCTGCTGCGCCCGGACCTTGCCATGCCCTTGGCAACCGGGGCAGGTATCGGGCTGGATACCGCCTTTGGAGCCGATGCCGTTGCAATCTTTGCACTGCACCGCTGTCGGTACGCGAATATTGGTCTTGGCCCCGTTGTAAGCCTGAGCCAGCGAAATTTCCATGTTGTAACGCAAATCGGCGCCGCGCATCGATTGGGCGCCGCCGCCTTGCCGGCCGCCGCCAAAATCGCCGAACATTTCATCGAAAATATCGGCAAAGCCCTGACCGAACCCTTGACCGCCGGCGCCGGCGCCGCCTTGTTCGAACGCGTCATGGCCGAAACGGTCATAGGCCGCACGCTTTTGATCGTCCGACAAGACGTCGTTAGCTTCGTTAAGCTCTTTGAATTTCTTTTCGGCGTCCGCATTGCCGGAATTGCGGTCCGGATGATGTTCCATGGCCCGCTTGCGATAGGCCTTTTTTATTTCATCGGCGGCCGCATCGCGGTCGACCCCAAGCGTTTCGTAGTAATCTTTTTTCGCCATCAACCCGGCCCTATCATTCTAATCCATCCTGGAAACGGCGCTCTGCATATCGGCGTGGGCGGCGTTAATGAACCCAAGGGTCTTTGGGTTTAGTCTTTTTTCTCATTGGTTTTTTGGTCCGGCTTCGCATCAGGATCAACTTCTTCGAAATCGGCATCGACGACGGTCGCATCGTCGCCCGCCGATGAATTTGCATCGCCCGCATCTCCGCCCGTGCCAGACATCGGATCACCGCCTTCTTCCTGGCTTGCCTTATACATGGCTTCGCCAAGTTTCATGGCGACCTGCATCAAAGCATCGGATTTAGCTTTGAGGTCAGCGGCATCTTCGGTGTCGAGTACCTCTTTCAAAGAGCTAACGGCGGCTTCTATTTCCGATTTTTCTTCTTCGGAAACTTTGTCGCCATACTCGTCAAGGTTTTTTCCGGTGGAATGGATCAGCATGTCGGCGTTGTTGCGCAGTTCGACCAATTCTTTGCGTTTTTTGTCTTCGTCCGCATGCGCTTCGGCGTCGTGGACCATTTTATCAATATCATCATCAGAAAGACCGCCCGATGCCTGGATACGGA
>JABMOP010000326.1 GCA_013204125.1 Rhodospirillales bacterium
GGATGCACTGCCGGCACACCTATGGCGCGGGTGTTTGGCGGCTTTGGCACCAGCACCGGGCCTTCGGTCGAGGCCACGGATTATTATCAAGGCTTTAAACGCAGCTTCGAAGAAATATCCAACGCTGACGGAACGCGGGCGCAGCAACTGAGCCATTTTGCCGACGCGTTTGAACGGGTGCGCAACGATTACGTCCACAAAGTGGACGACAAGAAAATGCTGGAAATCGCCGCCAAAGCGCTCCGAGCAGCAGGCGAAGGCGGCAAGAAAATATCTCCCGAAGCGGCGATAGAGAATGCGCTGGATGCCATCATGGCAACCTTGGATTCTCATTCGGTATATCTGACCCCGGTGGAATATCGGGAAACCCAGGTCGTGACCACAGGTCAGTTCGGCGGCCTTGGCATCGAAATTAATATGGAAGACGGATTAATCCATGTGATCGCGCCGATTGCCGATACCCCGGCGGAGCGCGCCGGTCTCAAAAGCGGCGATCTCATCACCCATGTGGACGGCGACCCGATCAAGGGGATGAACATTATGCAAGCTGTGCGGCGCTTGCGGGGTGCGCCCGATACGGATGTGCGGCTCGGTATCAGGCGCGCCGGCAAAGATGATTTCAGCGTCGTTCTGACCCGCGCCATTATTCATATTCAACCGGTTAAATCGGCCAGGGAAGGGGATATTGGTATCCTCCGGGTTACTCATTTCATCCAAAGTTCGGACCGCGAATTAAAGAAAGCTGTGTTGGATTTGCGAAAAAAAATCGGCCGGCGGCTTAAGGGCATCGTGGTTGATCTTCGCAATAATCCAGGCGGCTTGCTGCGCCAATCTGTCGCGGTTTCGGATGCGTTCTTGCAAGGCGGGACCGTCGTTTCCATAAAAGACCGGGATGGCAATAGCCGTGATTTTGATGCAACGCGCGGCGATATTACCGGCGGCTTGCCGATTGTTGTCTTAATCAACCGCGGCTCGGCGTCGGCGTCTGAAATCGTTGCCGGTGCTTTGCAAGACCACCGACGTGCCACCGTGATGGGCAATCCGTCTTTCGGCAAAGGTTCCGTGCAGACCATATCGCCGTTGGATTGGGGCGGCGCTATAAAGCTGACAACGGCGCTCTATTATTTGCCGTCGGGCCGGACCATTCAGGGCAGCGGAGTGACCCCGGATATTCAGGTCAAAAACAAAGATGAAGCGGCGCGGCGACAAGAGGCCGATTTGCCCAACGCTTTTCCAAATCCCGGCGAAGGTAAACCCGCGCCGGTTCGCAAAAGAGGCCCGGAATTGCAAGAAGAGAGCTGCCCCGCCGCCGGCCCCAAGGGCGAAGATAAATTGCTGGGATGCGCCGTGATGTTTCTGAACGCCGGCAGCCAAGCAAAATTCCTGGCCCTGATCGGCCAACGCAAAAGTTTGTGAGGCGCTGTTGACGTCCTTGTTTTTGGGCCATAGCTTGTAGCCCGCATTTAATTTCAACAGGATCCGTGAGATTCAATCATGTCAAACGACAGCCTCCTTAAATCTGTTCCTTCCGTGGACCGGGTGCTCAAGTTTCCGGGCCTTGCGCCGTTGATTGAAACTTATGGCCGGGCGCCGGTTACCGAAGCGGTCCGCCACATCATTGATCAGTCCCGCGCCGCTCTATCCGAAGTGGGCGAAAAGGCCTTGGGCGGATTGTCCGATGAGGCGCTGATTTCGCAGATTTCCATGTTGGTTGAACAAGACGCCGCGCCGAGCCTCAAGCGCGTCTTCAATCTGACCGGCACCGTGCTGCATACCAATTTGGGACGCGCGCCATTGCCGCCGGAAGCCATCGACGCCATGGTCTCTGTTGCCGGCGGCGCATCGAATTTGGAATTCGATCTCGCCAAAGGTAAGCGCGGCGACCGGGATACCCATGTCGAAGTCTTGCTTGCCGAATTGACCGGTGCCGAAGCTGCGACCGTGGTCAATAATAATGCCGCCGCCGTTTTGTTGGTGCTCAACACCTTGGCAAACCGTAAGGAAGTGCCTGTTTCCAGGGGCGAACTGATCGAGATTGGCGGCGCCTTCCGAATTCCAGACATCATGCAGCGGGCCGGGTGTAAGCTGGTTGAGATCGGCACCACCAATCGCACCCATCTTCGCGACTACGAAAATGCCATCGGACCCAAGACCGCGGCCTTGATGAAAGTCCATACTTCCAACTATGCCATCGAAGGTTTCACTAAGAACGTGACCGGCAAGGAGCTTTCCGCCTTGGCCAAAGCCCAAGATGTTTTGTTGATCGAAGATTTGGGTTCCGGCACTTTGGTTGATCTGGCCCAGTTCGGATTGCCGCATGAGCCGACAGCAGGAGAGACCGTCGCCGCCGGGGTCGATGTGGTGACGTTTTCCGGTGACAAATTGCTCGGTGGCCCCCAAGCCGGGTTGATCGTCGGGCGCAAAGATTTAATCGAGCGCATAAAGAGGAACCCGATGAAACGGGCATTAAGGCTGGATAAGGTGACCATCGCGGCGCTGGCGGCGGTGCTGAGGCTCTACCGTGATCCGGACCGGCTTCGAGATCGCGTGCCGACTTTGCGCCTCCTTGCCCGCCCTGAAAAAGGCATTCGCGAAATGGCCGAACGATTATGCGGTCCCGTCGGCCAAGCCCTCGGCCGTGGCGCTAAAGTGAGTGTCGCCGCAACCCAAAGCCAGATCGGCAGTGGCTCGCAACCGGTCGAACGGCTGGCCAGTGCCGCCCTTTCGATTGCGCCGACGGCACATAAGAAAGGCGCGGCATTGGAGAATCTGGCGGCATCCCTTCGCGGCCTTCCGATCCCCGTAATCGGCCGCATCCACGAGGGCGCGCTGATCCTCGATCTCCGCTGCCTCGAAGACGAAAGCGAGTTTTTGAGCCAGCTTGGCGAGCTCCCCCCCTTATGATTATCGCCACCGCCGGCCATATCGATCATGGCAAATCGGCCTTGGTCAAAGCGTTGACCGGCGTCGATACGGATCGCTTGCCGGAAGAAAAATCGCGCGGCATGTCGATCGATTTGGGTTTTGCCTACCATCCCATGGCGGACGGTCAGATGCTTGGCTTTGTCGATGTACCGGGGCATGAGCGTTTTATCCGCAACATGCTGGCTGGTGTCACCGGTATTGATTACGCGCTTCTGATCATTGCTGCCGACGATGGCCCGATGCCGCAAA
>JABMOP010000327.1 GCA_013204125.1 Rhodospirillales bacterium
CATCAAAGCTGTTTTCCACCAAAAGTTTCCAATTGGCGGCGATATCGTATTCTTGGGTGCCTGGGATCACTTGCATTTTTCCCGACGGCGACTGATCGACAACCAGATCAATATATTCCTTGGCGCCGGCCAGATAATCTTCCAGCGGCTCGGCTTCTGGATTAAAACTGACAAAGCAGAAACCCCGGTAATTTCCAAATTGCGGCACTTCTTTGAGGCTAAAATCGCCGGTTTTGAAATTGGGGCCGTAGGATTCGGCGCCGGGAACAGTTTTCAACTTACCGTCCTGGTCATAAACCCAGCCGTGATAAAAACAGGAATGCTGCTTGGCATTGCCTTCACGAAGACGGCAAACGATCGCCCCCCGATGACGGCATGTATTTAAAAAGACGCGTAAATTTCCGCCGCTGTCGCGGCTAAATATAAGCGGGCGTCCGCAAACCGTGCGGGTCTTGAAATCGCCGGGTTTAACAACTTCGGATTCGTGGCCGACATAGATCCAGCAGACATCAAATATGCGGCGCCATTCTTTTTCGATGACTGCCGTTTCCACCAAGGCGGATCGATGGACCTTGAAGGTCGAATTATCGGGATCGTCGATGATATATTGGCTAGGCAGCATTGAAGAATCAGGCGGCATGGTGATTTCAATATCCATATCTATCCGAAGGAGGCGCATTCTACACACTTGGCGCGCCGGGTCCACGCCCGGGTGATTAACTACGACTGCTTTTCATGTGCCGGGCCGGGGGCTTATGATGCGCCAGATGAAACAATGACACACGTATATAAGGAACCCCCATGAGCGCCCTTACCGATGCCATAGACACCCTGGTTACCGCCAATCGAATTTTGGCCCATGAAAATGTCGTCGATGCCTTCGGCCATATTTCGATGCGCCACCCGGATGATCCAAACCGCTATTTCCTGGCTCGATCGCGCAGCCCGGAATTGGTGGAAGCGGACGATATTTTGGAATTCTCGCTGGATAACAAATGCATCGATGACAAGGGCATGAACATCTACATCGAACGCCCGATCCACGGGTCCGTTTATGCCGCCAAACCCGACATCATGTCGGTGGTTCACAATCATTCCTATGCGGTCATTCCGTTCACCGTCACCAAGACACCGCTTCGCCCGATCGTTCATGTGGCCGCGCGCATCGGTCACGGCGTCCCGGTTTGGGATATTCACAAAAATTTCGGCGATACGGATTTATTGGTTACGACCAACGATCAAGGCGATGATCTGGTCACGGCAATGGGCGATGGGCGGGTGGTCCTGATGCGCGGCCACGGCGCGACGGTGGCCGGGCTTTCGGTGCAGGACGCGGTGATGACTTCGGTCTATCTACAGGTCAACGCCCAATTGCAGATGGATGCCATGCGGCTCGGCGATGTTACCTATCTGCATCCGGGTGAAGTAAATATCCGCCTTGCCAGAAGCCAGAACTTTCTCGGCAATGATCGCGCTTGGGAATATATGAGCCGGCGGGCTGGGCGTTGACATGAAGGCAATTCGCGTCACGGAGAAATCGGAAAGCGCCCAAGCGCTAAAAATTGAACTGGCCGAAATTGAACGCCCGACCATCGAAGACGGTCAGGCCCTGATCCAAGTTCACGCAAGCGGCGTCAATCCGAGCGACGTTAAAGCGCTTTTGGGCAAAATGCCCAACCTTACCTGGCCGAGGATTCCGGGCCGCGATTACGCCGGCATCGTGGTTGAAGGGCCGGCCAGCATGATCGGCAAAGAAGTATGGGGCACGGGCGGCGATCTCGGCATGAAGCGGGACGGCAACCACGCCGAATTTTCCATCGTCGATGCCGCCGGAATTTCCGAAAAGCCCGCCAATTTGAGCATGCGCGAAGCCGGCTCGCTTGGCGTTTCTTGGACCTGCGCCTGGCTCGGCATGGTCGATGGGGCGAACGTTAGCGAAGGCCAAGTCGTCGCCGTCTTGGGCGCCAATGGCAAAGTCGGCGAAGCCAGCATTCAAATTGCGACAGCCGCCGGCGCCCGCGTCATCGCCGTTGAACGGGCACGCGATGCCTATATGGGTCACGCGTCCGGCCCGGTCGATTTAGTTGATCTTCGCACCGAGCCGGACCTTAGCGAAGCTATAAAATCCCGCACCGACGGCAAGGGCGCAGATATTATTATGAACACCGCCGGTGATCCTTATTTCGAAGCGGCAAGCAATGCGCTGGCCAAGATGGGCTGCCAGATCATCATTTCCACCTTCGCCGAGGAAGCTAAGATTAACCTTCGCACTTTTTACCGCGGCAATCACCGCATGGTTGGGGTCAGCAACATGGACCACGACAATGTGGTGTCGGCCAAATTGATGGACCGTATGCGCAAAGGTTTTGAAGATGGCGCCTATCGGCCCTATCCAATAAAAGATGATCGGGTGTTCGGCTTGGCCGATGCGGGCGAAGCCTATGTCACCGTTCTTGAAGACCGCACGCGTGACCGAATTGTTATTGAACCGGGACGCTAAAACTTAAAGGGATTTAAAACCGCCATGCGTGATCTCGAAAATATATTTGCCGAAAGCGACGGCGGCGAAACGATCCCGTTATTTTCGGTCGATGCCAACGGGCTTAGTGCCTTCGTGGGCGATCAGCCGGACTTGGCCCGGCGCTGGATTGAAAACACCGGTTTCTGCGCCAATGCCGGCGAGATCTGTTTGGTCCCGGGACCTGATGGCCGGTTGGAACGGGTGATCCTCGGCATTTCCGCCGGCGGCGGGTTCTGGGATTTCGGCGGGATTTCGGAAAAATTGCCGCCGGGACGCTATCGGCTGGAAGGGGCCGCCGATCCGGCGGGGGCCGCGATGGCCTGGGGCCTCGGCGCCTATCGGTTCGACCGCTACAAAGAAACGGCGGCAAAAGCGGTGCGCGCCGTCCTCGAATGGCCGAAGGGTTCTGACCCGCGGACCATCTTAAGCACCGTCCGATCCACCTTTTTGGTGCGCGACCTTATCAATACGCCGGCCGCCGATATGGGGCCTTTTGATCTGGCCGAAGCGGCCGAAGGCCTGGCAAAAAAATACGGCGCGGCTTTCAGCACGATCATCGGCGACGATCTTCTTGCGACGAATTATCCGGCGATACATGCGGTCGGCCGCGCCAGCGACAATGCACCCCGTCTGATTGATTTGGTGTGGGGCGACGCCGGCGATCCCAAGGTAACGTTGGTCGGCAAGGGGGTTTGTTTCGATACCGGCGGGCTTGATCTCAAATCCGCCGACGGCATGAAATTGATGAAAAAGGACATGGGCGGCGGCGCCCATGTACTTGGCCTTGCCGCCATGATTATGGATGCGGGTTTGCCCATAAGGTTGCGGGTTCTCGTGCCGGCGGTTGAAAACAGCGTCGCCGGAAATGCGCTCTTCCCCAATGATGTCATCGTAACCAGGTCCGGCAAAAGCGTGGAAATCGGCAATACGGATGCCGAAGGGCGGGTGATATTAGCCGATGCATTGGCCGAAGCGGCCAGCGAGGCGCCGGAGATAATTATTGATTATGCGACCCTGACCGGCGCGGCGCGGGTGGCGCTCGGGGCGGACCTGCCGGCATTATTTTGCAATGACGATGGCTTTGCCGATGAATTGCTGGCGGCCGGAATATTGGTCAATGATCCGCTCTGGCGGATGCCGCTTTGGGCCGGCTACCGCAAACTCGTGGACGGCAAAACCGCCGACTTGACCAATGCACCGGAGGGAAGGTTCGGCGGCGCCATCACCGCAGCGCTTTTCTTGCAGGAATTTGTCGAACCCAAAACCGTCTGGGCCCATATCGACCTGATGGCGTGGAATGCCTCGGACAGGCCCGGACGCCCGGAAGGCGGCGAAGCAATGGCGATGCGAGCGGCGTTTCAAGCCCTGGCCGGACGCTTTAATAAATGATCGCAACGTAGCTGTTGCTTTTAGATCGGCCCTCTCATAAAATCGATACGATATCGAAACGAGATAACACGCCGAGGCGTAATGATCATAACTCCCAACCAAGCACTGGATCTCTGGCGGCGCACCATTACCGAAGGCATCAAGCGCGAAGCACCCGATCTGACTTCGCGCCAAATGGCGGTGTTGCTTCTTGTCTATATGACGCCGGCGCCGCATACAGTGCGCGGACTCGCCGAAACGTTGGGGATTTCAAAACCAGTAGTCACCCGCGCCTTAGACCGGCTCGGCAAGTTCGACTACGCCCGCCGCAAAGAAGATGAAGATGACCGGCGCAGCGTCTTGGTTCAGCGCACCGTCCGGGGTTCGGTTTTTTTAAGAGAATATGGCGAAATCATTGCCGCTTCGGTCGAAAAAATCGAACCGGACCAGAACCCCCAATAGTCCAAATTTTCAGACCGAACGAAGATGCCGTTCGCGGACAAGCCGAAATCGGTCCAGATAGCCCGGCAGCACCGCATCCGCCGGTGTCGGCTGAACGCCTAAATCGGCAAGGGTTTTTGCGCCTTCGGAGATCACGTTTTGAGTGCGTAACAAAATAACCTGATCGCGGGTCAGCAGCGGCCAGAACGATTTTTCCAAGAACCAGGCAATGGTCGTCAGCCACCAGAACGGCGCCGGAAACAAAATTCTGCGACGTCCGATATGGGTGAGCAATAGTTCCATGATTTCTTTGGCGCTGAAAACTTGCGGGCCGCCCAACTCGTACACCTGAGCGCGCGCATCTTGGTCTTCCAAGGCGCGCATGATGGCGTCGGCAACATTGCCCACATAGACCGGCTGAAAGCGGCAGCCGCCGTCGCCGAACATATCGATATCAACCAAGGCGTCATCTTTAAAAATGCTCAGACGCGGTATCGCCGGGGCGCCGAGCACCGGCAAGGCGACGGTAAAGCGCGCCAAGCCGGCAAACAGATTAAAGAATTTATCTTCCGGCCCGAAAATCACACTTGGCCGCAAAATAACGGCGCCTGGAAAGACGTCGGTGACAGCGGCTTCGCCTTCCGCTTTGGTGCGCGCGTAGTGTGATTTTGACTGGGGGTCAGCCCCGATTGCCGACAAATGAACCAATGATTGGACCCCAGCTTCGGCGGCGGCCTTGGCGACGATGGCGGCGCCGGTCACATGCAGGCGCTCGAATGTTTTCTTATTTCCGCTGAGACGTCCGACCAAATTTACGACCGCCGAGGCGCCGGCGACCGCAGCGGCGACGCTTTCAGGGTTTGCAACATCAGCCGCGACGGCGTTGATTTGGCCGACATCGCCGATAGGTTTCAAAAATAGCGCTTGTTCAGGGTCACGAACCGCAACGCGGACAATGGCGCCTTCGGCGCAAAGCCGGCGCACAAGATGCCGGCCGACAAATCCAGAACCGCCGAATACGGTGACAATTTTTTTGTTCATACGGACCTCTTAAAGTCGGGATCATTGAAGCGCTATCGCCTATATAGATCACTAATCCTTACATAATCCTTCCCTGGCCGGCACACAACCGGATTGGAATAAGCCGGCGAGAATTGGCCAGATTATAGCCTCTTCTGCCGAGAAAAAGGGGAATTCTATAGCCCGGCTCATAGAATGGTTGTTGACAGGCTACGCCTTGCTCGGTACGACCTGCCGAGCCGTCGGTTTTATAAGACCCTTGGCTTGGATTAGGACGCCCAGGTGGCGGAATTGGTAGACGCGCTGGCTTCAGG
>JABMOP010000328.1 GCA_013204125.1 Rhodospirillales bacterium
GCTCCAGACTGCGCCCCCCACCACTCAACTTGAAGCGAACGCTTGGGCGAAGCTCTCTAATTCAAATTCCTGCCACGGGCGCGTGGATTGATCCGGAACCCGTCGCCGGTCTCCCTCAAATTCCGTCGGGCAGGTGGAATTTCGGTCGCTTGATTTTCCAAAATTACCGAATAAACGCACTTGACATGTGGGTATTATTCCTTATCTATAGACTAGTTGTTGATAATGCTTCGCGTTTGCGATAACTGGGGTTTCGATGTTCGAAATGTACAGATATTGGCGGGAAGCGCCGTCATCACGGTTTGGAAAATAAACGATAGGATGAAGTTTAATGTATAAAAAAATGAATGATAGGCCGGGTAGAAAAATAATTTTCGGCTTAGCTTTGGGCGCGATGTCACTGACGGCGGTGGGAAGTGCCACGGCCGGCGAGGTAAACCTCTATTCTGAACGCCAACCGTTTCTCCTGGATCCTTTGTTAAAGGCATTCACCAAGGAAACCGGCATCAAGGTTCGAATGGTCTATCTCGAAAAGGGTATGCTTGAACGGCTCAAGGCCGAAGGCGCAAATTCACCCGCCGATCTGATCCTGACGTCCGATATTGGAAATCTTAATAACCACGTTAATGCCGGGCTTCTTCAGCCCTCAAAATCAGCCCTATTGAGCAAAAATATTCCGCCTCAATACCGGCATCCCGATGGTCTGTGGTATGGGCTGACAACGCGTGCACGGATTATCTATGCGCATAAGACCCGCGTGAAACCCGGTGAAGTGAAAACCTACGAAGATCTTGCCAAGCCAAATATGAAGGGCCGGGTCTGTGTCCGTTCGGGCAAGCATATGTACAATATTTCTCTGCTCGCCTCAATCATCGCAGCCAACGGCGAAGCTGCGGCCACCAAATGGGCCAAGGGATTGAAAGCTAATCTAGCACGAAGGCCGCAAGGTAACGACCGGGCGCAAGTCAAAGCGGTCTTTCATGGCGAATGCGACGTGGCGCTCGGCAACACCTATTACATGGGCAAAATGGTGACCAATGAAAAATCGCCTGAGCAGAAAAAATGGGCCGCTTCAGTCAATTTGATTTTCCCCAATCAAGCCGACCGGGGCACTCATGTAAACATTAGCGGGGCCGGGATTACCAAAGCCGCGAAGAACAAAGCGAACGCGATCAAATTGGTCGAATTTCTCAGCGGTGACGCCGCCCAGAAGATTTATGCCGAAGACAATTTTGAATACCCGGTTAAGGCCGGCGTTGCCTTACATCCACTGGTAGCGTTATGGGGTAAATTCAAAGCTGATGACGTATTTCTTTCAAAAATAGCCGAAAATCGCAAAATGGCCACGAGGATCATGGACAAGGTGCGATTTAATAATTGAATTTGTTGAACTTATCGCGCGGGTACGCCCTACTGGCGTATCCGCGCGATTGAATAATAGGGCACACAGGGTTCGGAAATGACGGCAGAATCTGCCACTGCTCCAATGGCTATGTCGGCGCGCAAGGTTTCTTGGGCGTGGGCCAATCCGTGGACGATCGGTACTTTGGTAATTGCCGGATTGGCGGTTGTGCCCATCGCAGCCGTGTTGGTGATTTCATTGATGCCCGGCGACGATATCTGGGCGCATTTGGTTTCGACGGTTCTGCCGTCTTATATATACAATACCTTGCTCCTTATGATCGGCGTTGGCATCGGGACCGTCCTGTTCGGGGTGGCCAGCGCGTGGTTGGTCAGCACCTGCCGGTTTCCAATGAGAAATGTTTTCGAGTGGGCGCTGCTTCTGCCCTTGGCCATGCCGGCTTATATTATTGCTTACGTCTATACCGACATTTTGGAATTTTCCGGCCCGGTGCAGACCATACTGCGCGGCCTATTCGATTGGACGACCAAAAGGGATTATTGGTTTCCGGAAATTCGCTCTTTGGGCGGCGCCGTGGCGATGATGACCTTGGTTCTCTACCCTTACGTTTACTTATTATCGCGGGCCGCGTTCATGGAGCAATCGGTCGGCGTGTTGGAAGCCAGCCGCGTGCTTGGACGCGGGCCCTGGCGAAGCTTTTTCTCGGTTGCCTTTCCATTGGCGAGGCCGTCTGTGGTGATCGGGGTTTCACTGGTATTGATGGAAACGCTAAACGATTTCGGCACGGTCGATTTTTTCGCGGTGAATACCTTTACCCTCGGCATATATGACGTTTGGCTGAACATGAATAATGTGACCGGTGCGGCGCAGCTGGCTTTGACGCTGTTGATTTTCGTGATCATATTGGTCCTCGCCGAACGATTTGCCCGGCGCAAAAAACGCTTTCACCACACCACCTCAAAATATACCGCTTTGCCCGGATACCGGCTGGTAGGGGCGAAGAAATGGATCGCGGTAACCGCCTGCGCATTGCCTGTGTTGCTCGGTTTTGTATTGCCGGCGTCGGTTCTGGTGGCTTATTCGGTCATTCATTTTGACGTAACGCTCAGCGGCGACTTTCTGCATATCGCAGGTAATAGCATCATGTTGTCGGTTCTAGCCGCCGGTCTTGCAGTCGTGATCGGCACATTCATGGCCTATGGCGTCAGGTTGCGAGGCGAAAGGGTCTTGAAGATTATGGTCCGTATCGCCAGCTTAGGGTATGCGGTGCCCGGCTCGGTGCTGGCGGTCGGCGTCCTGGTGACACTCGGAGCCTTGGATAATAGTATTGACGGTTTCATGCGCGGAACATTCGGAATTTCGACGGGTTTGCTCCTAAGCGGCACCATTGTGGCGGTTACATATGGCTACCTTGTGCGCTTCCTCGCCCTATCTTTCGGGAGCGCGGAAGCCAGCCTAACCAAGGTGACGCCGAGCATGGACAGCGCCGCAAAAAGCCTCGGTCACGGCGCGTTCAGCACCTTGCGGCGTGTCCATATTCCCTTGATAAAAGGTGGGCTCCTGACCGCGGTCATGTTGGTTTTTGTCGATGCCATGAAGGAGCTACCTTTGACCGTGATCCTCCGCCCGTTTGATTTTCAGACCATGGCGACATTCGTTCACCAATATGCATCGGACGAGCAGATTGGCCGGGCAGCGCCGGCAGCACTGGCGATCGTCGGTTTTGGCATTTTGCCGGTGGTTCTTATAAGCTTGGCCATCACGCGGTCTCGGCCGGGTCATTCAAGAAGGAAAGTAGAGTAATGGAGGGACTGCATATTCATGGCGCCTCGCATTCTTATGGGAACACTAAAGTACTCGACAATGTTTCCTTGGTTGTTCCCGCCGGTGAAGTTGTTTGCCTGCTCGGGCCATCGGGGTGCGGTAAATCAACATTGCTCCGCATTGCCGCAGGTCTCGAAGTCCTGCAACAGGGCAGCGTCGTTATCAATGACATCACCGTCGCCACGGCAGAGCTGCACGTGCCGCCGGAGTTGCGCCACATAGGCTTGATGTTTCAAGATTACGCCTTGTTCCCGCATTTAAATGTAATCGATAACGTGACTTTTGGTCTGCTCGGGACACCGAAGCGCAAGGCGCGCGCGATTGCCATGGAATTGCTGGCCCAGGTAGGAATGGCCGATTACTCCGAGGCATTTCCGCATATGTTGTCTGGTGGCATGCAGCAACGGGTCGCGCTCGCCCGCGCCTTGGCGCCGGAGCCA
>JABMOP010000329.1 GCA_013204125.1 Rhodospirillales bacterium
ATAATGACCTTCATGATGTCCGAAGTGATGGACGATTTCATTTTTAAACATGTGTTCGAGAAGGGACTGAACGCCGCCGATATTTTTGTCATCAAGTTCTTGTTTTAGGTCCGAAATTTCATCCCAAAAATAATAATCCACAGGAAAATCTGTAATTACACGGTGGTAGTTACGAACAATGCGTTGGACCAGTTCTTCGCTTTGACCAAAAGATGTTGAAGCGAATTCTATTGTTGGCTTTGGCGCGCCTACGAGATAGTGGCGCACTCCAGGGGCACCCCATAAATGAATATTCCGGTGCTTGTTTATTTTTTGTAGTTTTCTTTGGATGCGCTTTTTCATCACATTATTGAACCCCATCTCATGGCGGTTTAGCCAAGTTCTTGAAAAGCTTTCAACACCGCATCGAACGGCAACAAAATAGCGCCGTGACGGGCCTTGGCTTCTTTTGCCGGTGCCAGCGCGGAAAGTGCCGCCCAATCGCCGGTGGGAGGCGGGCCGCCGTCTTTCAGCATGGCTTCCAATTCCGCCCGCGCGCTCGCGATTTCAGCTCGTGTCTTGCCGATAATTTGGGCCGCCAGGACCGATGCCGCCGCTTGCCCCAAGGCGCAGGCTTTGATGTCATGCGCGTAATCGGTGACGCGGTCGCCGCCAACGCAAAGCTGCACTTCAATGGCCGAGCCGCACAAGGGGCTGCGTAATTGAATAGTAGCGTCCGCTTCGGCCAATGGCTTTATGCGCGTGATGTTTCCGGCGAGGCGTAATACGTCAGTATTGTAAATATCGTCGATCATGCACCGCATCTTATATCAAGCCGCGGGGTTAGACACCCATTGTGAGGTTGCATCTCATCCGATACGGTCCCGCCGTCATGCGCGTTGATGAATTTGATTTTGACCTTCCTCCAGACCTGATTGCCCAGCATCCGGTGAGCCCGAGGGATTCTGCCCGGCTTCTCCATGTGGGCGCGGGATTGCGCGATCTGAAGATGGCTGATTTTTCGTCGCTTTTGAAGCCCGGCGATATGCTGGTGGCGAACAACACACGGGTGATCCCGTCGCGTCTGACCGGCACGCGCGGCGATGCAAGCATTGAAGTGACTTTGCATAAAGCGGCGCCGGAAGGCGTATGGTGGGCCTTTGCGCGCCCGGCCAAGCGTTTGCGCCCCGGCGATACCATTACTTTCGCCCCCGGCTTCGATGCCGAGGTTCTGGACAAACGGGACGGCGGTGAAGTGTTGTTGCAATTTGGGATGGATGCCCCGGCGCTTTTGGAGGCCTTGGCGGCGCATGGGATCATGCCCTTACCGCCCTATATCAAGCGGGTGAAATCCGGCGATGCGGCGGACCGGGACGATTACCAGACTTTGTTCGCGGCCAGGGACGGTGCGGTGGCGGCGCCGACGGCGGGGCTTCATTTCACCGCTTCGGTGATGGAGGCGCTTGGCGCCGGCTCGATCGGCCACACGCTCGTCACCTTGCATGTGGGCGCGGGGACGTTCTTGCCGGTGAAGGTGGATGATACCGACGATCACGTCATGCACGCGGAATGGGGCGAGATCACGCCTGACTCGGCGGCGGCTATTACCGCAGCAAAGGCCGCGGGCGGGCGTATAATTGCCGTTGGCTCGACCTCGCTTCGATTGTTGGAGAGCGCGGCGGGTGAAGATGGAACTCTCCAGCCCTTTACCGGCGAGACCGATATCTTTATCACCCCCGGATACGATTTCAAAATCGTGGATGCCATACTGACTAATTTTCATTTACCGCGCTCGACCCTGTTCATGCTGGTGCAAGCCTTTGCCGGAGCGGACCGCATGCGCGCCGCCTATGCCCATGCCATTGAAAATCACTATCGCTTTTTCTCTTACGGCGATGCCTGTTTTTTGGAACGAGATAAAATATGAGTCAATTCGTATTTCAGATTTTGGCCGAAGACGGAACTGCGCGGCGCGGGCGGATCGAAACCGCCCACGGCACGGTTGAAACGCCTGCCTTCATGCCGGTCGGCACCGCGGGTACGGTGAAGGCCATGACGGCGGACGCGGTGGCTTCAACCGGCGCCGAAATGGTGCTCGGCAACACTTATCATTTGATGTTGCGGCCCGGTGCCGAACAGGTCGAGCAATTGGGCGGCTTGCACGAATTCATGGGCTGGGCCGGGCCGATATTGACCGATTCCGGCGGCTTCCAGGTCATGTCGCTATCGAAATTACGGACCATGACCGAAGACAATGTTACTTTCCAATCGCATATCGACGGCGCAACGATTGAACTCAGCCCCGAACGATCGGTGGATATCCAACGCATGCTGGATGCTGACATCACCATGGTGCTGGATGAATGCCCGGCGATGAGCGACGACAAAGACGCCATCGCAAATTCCATGGGCCTGACCCATCGCTGGGCCGAACGCTCCAAAGCGGCGTTTCAAACGCGCCCCGGATATGGCTTGTTCGGTATTGTCCAAGGCGGCGTTTTCGATGATTTTCGCCAGCAATCGGCGGCGGCGCTTACCCATATCGGATTTGACGGTTATGCCATCGGCGGGCTCGCCATCGGTGAAGGTCAGGAATTGATGTTCCGTGTTCTGGACGGGGTGATCCCGCGCGTGCCTGAAGATAAACCCCATTACCTGATGGGCGTCGGCACGCCTTCCGATATTATCGGCGCCGTCATGCGCGGTATCGATATGTTCGATTGCGTCATGCCGACCCGGTCCGGGCGCACCGGTAAAGGCTTCACAAGGCGGGGCGCGATCAATATCCGAAATGCCCGCCACAGCAATGATCCACGGCCCATCGATGAAGATTGCGCTTGCCCGGCCTGCAAGGGTCATAGCCGCGCTTACCTTCATCATCTGTTCAAGGCCGATGAAATTTTGGGTCCGATGCTGCTCACTTGGCACAATCTGCATTTTTATCAAGATTTGATGGCGGGCCTCCGGGGCGCGATTGAGGGGGGGCGTTTGCAAGCCTTCGCAAATGATTTTTTGGCCAACTTGGCGCAGGGTGATATCGAGGCGGTTTGAACTTGCGGGGAAGAAACGGTTCTCCTGCTGTCCGATCTGGCGTAAGCTAAGCCTAAGACAAAGCCACCAGATCGAAGGGTACAAGGAATATGATTAGCATTCGCAAAAGCGATGATCGCGGCGTGGCCAATCTCGATTGGCTGAACAGCAAACATAGTTTTTCATTCGCCGATTATCACGATCCCGATCATATGGGGTTCGGCGCGCTTCGCGTTATTAACGAAGATCGTATCGTCGCCGGCGGCGGCTTTCCGACGCATCCGCACCGGGATATGGAAATAATTTCATATATCCTGGAAGGCGAATTGGAACACAAAAATTCCATGGGCACCGGCTCTATCATCCGGCGCGGCGAAATTCAGAAAATGAGCGCCGGCACCGGCATCCAGCATTCTGAATTCAATCCGTCCGGTGAAAACGGCAATCATTTTTTTCAAATTTGGATCATCCCCGATACAGGCGGGATAGAGCCCTCTTACGAGCAACAAGACGTACCGCCCCGGGCCGAAGGCGACGCGCTTACCCGTGTTGGATCGCCGGGCGGCGAGCGCGGCGGGGTTTCAATCCGCCAAGACGTAGATTTATTTGTTCTCCGCTTGAATGCCGGCGAAGAAGAAAATTATGTCCCTGCGCCGGCCCGCCGGGTATGGGTGCAGGTAGCTTCGGGCGAATTGGTGGTCAATGACGAAACGCTTGGGCCCGGCGACGCCGCAGCGGTCGAAGAAGAGCTGGCTGTATTCTTCGAGGCCAAATCCGATACCGAAGCATTGGTCTTCGATCTGGCTTAATACGCGTCTCTATTTGGCTTGGTTAACGAGGGACGCGATCTGGTGCCGGTCCAGATGCTTCCGATTGCCGTCGCCGTACACCACTTTGCCCTTGGCATTAAACATGAAATTGGCGGGCACATAGACCAGCGGCGAAAATGCTTTTTCAACGCGGGCATCCGCATAAACCACGCGGATTGACGGATGAAAGCTGCGAATAAATCTGTCGAGCCTGGGCTTCGATGCGTCGCCGTAGCGGCCTTCGGTCCAGGCAATGGCAATAACGTTCAGTTTGTCAGGTCCGGCTTCGCTTAGATAGTTGCTGAGTTGCACGAACTCAGATCTGCAGGTGCTTCACCAACTGGCGAAAAACACAACGAGCAGCGGTTTGCCGTCGAATAATTCATTTGTTACCGCCACACCTCGAACAGGTTTCAACCCGATAAGGCCTTCTTTGACATTTTCGGTAAGGCTGAGCCCAGGCCCGGCTATGGCCTTAGGCGCAAATGAAATAGCTGCCGAAAACGCAAAGGCGCCAACGGTTAGCATTATAAATATTCGAGCGAGTTTCATAAATTGGGTACCCAGTTTGTTTCAACACGTTACTACATAGGAAATCATCGCAATCTATGAACGCTTAATCTAATCACTTTATTCCGGGTGCTGGTAAATTTTGTGTGAGGGCTCGGGGCGCGAATTAATTGGCAATAGCCGGAATACCTACCAATATAACTAGTCGAATTGTCTTAGGAGCGCTACGATATGGCTGAGATTTTTCGGCTCTCATTTAATAAAACCGCGGTGCAGGCGGCGATTGTGTTTGGCGTCTTGACCGTGATGTCGGAGCCACCTCACGCCGTTGCACAAGAGGGAATGAGTCCCCAAGCGCGCCAAGTCATTGGTAAACTCAGCGCCGCGGAACGGAAGCAATTTTTTGATCTCAGCCGACGCGAACGACGCGCCTTTATTAGCCAACGAATGAGCGAAGGTGGATCAAATAGACCATCATCCGAAAACAATCAGACCATTGACGATGGCTTGAACCCTAAATCACCTCGCGCTGTTCAGAAAAGTGCGGGCCTTTTCAATACCGGGGTGAAGGCTATTTATCCCGCCGGTGCAAAGTGCCTGGAGGCAAAATCGTTTTTTGGTGATCAAACCCGCCACGACGGAAGTTCGCGCACGCCCCACTTTTACCAGGGCTACCACGAAGGCTTAGATATTTCGGCGGAGGAGGGCACGCCCCTTGTAGCTCTTGCCGATGGCGAGGTCGTGCACCGCTACACAGGCGGGCGTCTGGTTGGAAATCAAATTTATCTGCGCCATACGCCGGATGACACAGGCCTTCCCGTCTATATCTATTCCAAATACAAACATTTTCGCGATTTGCCTGATCTAAAAATCGGTGCGCGAGTAAAAATGGGCCAAGTGATCGGCTATTCAGGCAAGACCGGCACCACAGGTGGTCATTTTGGCCAGGCCGGGTATCCACATTTGCATTTGTCCATTTACGTCGCGCCGAACGGCGAGTACAAAACATTGAAGATCAAAATTGCAGCTGAAAATCTCCGCTATTTTGATCCCATTGCACTCTATCTGATGGGTGCGCGTAAGACTTATGACAACCCTGCCGTCCGCGCACTCTCAGATGGCGACAAACGGGTTCATATCCCCTACAAATCCGCCAGTGGTAAAGTTATGCCTAAAGGGACACGGCTCATTTGGCCGTTTCTCTGCGCGGATTAAAATTTTAGCGCGCGCCGTCGGCCGTCTGCTTTTGAAGCGCGCCGAATCGTTCCAAAATGGCCTTCAATCCCGGCTCGTTCACGGCGTCGATGGCTTTATTTAAGTTCATCCATTTGCGCTTTCGAAGCC
>JABMOP010000330.1 GCA_013204125.1 Rhodospirillales bacterium
ACGCTACACTTAAGCCCCACATAACATTCGCTCGGCAATTTCTTTCGAAACTAGACTGGCGGATTATTTGTACCGGAATATTTAATGGCGCACAGAATGCCTTTAGATAGTCGTGAAAATCAAAATTTTCTCCCTCGAAGCATTCGGCCCAACTTTCCGGTAGGTAGACCAGCGCTACGTCGAAGTCACTCCTAATAGAGGCAAGTTTAGAAATGCATTGGAACAGGCCTCGGGCTAATTCTTCCTTAGCTCGGTTTCTGGCATTTACCTCTAATTGATTTGGAAATTCTATGACTAGCTTGTCATCCAAGTCCGCGATGGGAATTCGGAATACATCGTCGAATCCAGTGTATTCTGGGTAATAATTCAGCGCTTCTTTCGGTTTGGCGGAATTGCTAAGTTCGCCCATTAACCTTTTAAGTTTTTCCATGTGAATCATAGGTGCCAATAAGGCCAACCTCAATTTACTCGGAGCTTCAAACTTTAATCCATACGGGCCATACTCAATTAGCCCTAAAAGTGGGTGTTTATGTATCCTGTTCCCTGCGAACATGAGATCGGGCTCAGGCAAGGAAGAAAATCCAGACAGCTCACTTACTGAGGTCGTCAAGCTACCAATCTCCGAGCAAACGCAGTTCTAGTTCCGATCTGGAAAATGGGGTTTTCGAGACCGCTCCCTTCATCAAACGTCGATACACGAACTTCGGAATTTCGATTTTCTGTACCCAAGATAGACTGCACCCATGCATCGAGAAGCTCATTCATTTTTTTATTATAACGATCACTTCTGCGCCGATCCAAAAATGCAGTCTCATATTTGCGCGCTCTAGACGGCCAAATCCAAATATCGGGTTCAAGGAGCAACCAATACTTCCCATTTATAAAGTCGATTGACACCCGCAAAGCTTCTGCCCAAGACACATTTTCAGCTTGGGGGAATTCTTCAGATGTTGGTGCGACCGCGCCCGGTATTACACCGTGAAGCTTGCCGACAACACGGAACAATGCATCAAGTTGTGATTGGTCTTCAGAATGTCGATCAGTAATCAAGTATGAAGAATATTTGGTAGAACGAACGAGTAACGGTTTGCCTCTTGCCAATGCCATACACAAGGCTTCTTCGTAAAAAGCCTTAAAGTGTAAATTCTCTGATAGGCCAAAGATTATTTTTGAAAGATCAAACGGCTTTATTGCAGCAATGTCTTTGCCAAACTCGTCCTTAACGTCTGCTTCGCGTCCCCAGCACCAAATTGATTCAGCCTCCCGTCTCTGATCCAGTCAAATGTAACGCTAGCCCTAATGCTACGAATCTATCTTATGTGAGTTAGTCTGCAACCGTATTTAGACGTAATAATAGAGTTATCCACAACATATTGAGTATTTCGGGATAAATATGGGAAACATACAACTTAGGCTGCATTTAATTAACTCTTAAGCGGCGGCCCACTTGACTCCCTTCCCCTATCTCCCATATCCAAACAGAACATATCATGAACTTTAGCAGTAGCTAGAGCGGCGCAATCCCCCTCGTCTTTCGACAAGCTCAAGATGAGGACCCGGAACGAAAATTCGCAGCGAAAGCACATGAAAGCATATGAAAGCACATAAAAGCATAGGCTCCGAAAACGCGTGTCGCATGTCGCGGCAAGATGTTGATGATTTGAACCTGCACGGGCTAGGGATGGGTGGTTTGGCCGGGTGCGGGAATGCACCGCCGCCCCCTGGCCGCCAAAATGAGTATAAATGAGGTGGAATGACGATGATTTTGATGCCAAAACCGGAAAATATGTCGCAAGGTGGAAAAAATTGGGCGGCTGTGCCGTCTGCCGCCCGCATTAAAATAGGAGCCGGCCATTGACCGAACCCATCAAAATCCGCCTTGGCGGTTATGGGCCGCCGGAGACGTCGTTTAGCCGGGGGCTTGCCCTTATCGGCGAGCGGCTGGGGACGCATTTCGGCGATAGGGTCGATGTTAAATATGTCTGGAACATTATGGATCTCGGCTATCAGGGCAAAGATATCTTGTGGCTGGTCGAAGATGGGATATTGAGCCTCGGCTATCAATCATCGAGCTATTTGACCGACCGGGTGCCCGATCTCGGTTTCGCCGATTTGCCGTTCTTGTTCAAAGATAACAATGAGGCCCGCGCCGCCATGGATGGGGCGCTGGGCGAATTGCTGGCCGGGCGGATCGAAGCCGCCTGTCGCTATCGCATTTTGGGTTGGTTCGAAAACGGTTTCCGCCATATTTCCAACAAGCTCCGCCCGATCAAAACACCGGCGGATATGGCGGGATTAAAAATCCGCGTCCTGCCGAGCGATATTCAGGAAAAAACTTTCCGCCTGCTCGGCGCCGAGCCGATGCAATTGGATTTAACCGAAGCCATTGCCGGGGTTGTCGATGGCAGCCTCGATGCCCAGGAAAACCCCTTCGCCAACACCGTCACCTATGGCGTCCACCACCACCACAAATACCACACATCGAGCGGCCATTTTTATCTGTCGCGGCCGATCTTCCTATGTCGCAAAGAATGGGATGCCTGGCCGGGTGAAGTGCAACGCGTCATGGCGGGCGCGGTGAAAGACGCGGTCACCGAGCAACGCAAAATGTCTGAAATCGAAGCCGTCGAATCGCGCCTAGCCATTGAAGCTGCGGGCTGCGAAATTCACACGCCCAGCGCCGCCGAACACCTTGCCTTTAAAGATGCGGTCGCGCCGCTTTTGGAAGAGGCCAAGACACGTTTCGCCGCGCCGCTCTTTGAAGCGCTGAAAGCGGCGCAGGCGGCGTCTCGCTAAATCTATTTCTTATCGCTAAACTCTGCGCACGAACATTCAAGGAGACGATAAATATGACCGAGAACGAATTAGCCAAAATCCGCGACGTGCCCACATTGGAAGGCAAAGTATCGCCCGAAGAATGGCAAGTTCGGGTCGATCTTGCCACCTGTTACCGGCTCGTGCGCAAGAACGATTGGTGCAACTCGATCTATAATCATTGCTCGGCGCGGGTGCCGGGGGAGCCTGATTTCATGCTGATGAAAGGGCATCCCCTCTTGTGGGACGAAGTGACCGCGTCCAATCTCGTTAAGGTCAATATCCATGACGAGCTGGACGAAAGCGCCGGCGTCAATCGGCCCGGCTTTGTCCTTCATTCAGGATTGATGCGCGGACGCCCGGAAATCAACGCCGCCGTCCATATCCACGAAGAAGCCTCGACCGCCATTCCGGCGACCGCCCAAGGCTTGCTGCCGCTGACCCAGGACGGTGTGTTTCTTTATGATCAGATCGCCTATCACGATTACCAAGGCATCACCGAAAACGCCAATGAGCGAGATAGCGTACTCGCCGATATGGGTGATAAGCCGGTCATGTTGATGCGCAGCCACGGCTCGGTCACGGTCGCCGCCAATGTGCGCGAAGCCTATGTGCTGACGACCCATTTGGTGAAGGCGGCGCAAATCCAATTGCAATTGATGGCCGGCGGCGCCGAACTCATCCAACCGTCCGAAGACGTTTGCCGCACCACGGTCGAACAACATATCGCCCACGGATTAGGCCGCGGCCAAGCCGATTGGCCGGCCTATCAACGCGAGTTAGACCGCACCGACGAAAGCTACCGGCATTAAATCATCTTCCTCCCCTTTGATGGGGGAGGATTGAGGTGGGGGTGTGCATCTTCGAAAGCCCCCTCCCCTTAACCCCTCCCACCAGGGGAGGGGAAGACAGGAAAAAGGGAGGCA
>JABMOP010000331.1 GCA_013204125.1 Rhodospirillales bacterium
ATATTTTTGTCACAATTTGGTCTTTTTTTGGATTTACTCGTTTCAGCGACCTAACAGCCACAATATGATAATCGGGGATTTTCCATGAACAGTATCGCTTTGGTAGATGACGACCGCAATATCCTGACCTCCGTTTCGATGGCGTTGGAGGCGGAAGGATACCAAGTCGATACCTATGCCGACGGCGCCGACGCTTTACGCGCCTTTACCCGAAAGCCGGTAGATTTGATCATCTTAGATATCAAAATGCCGCGCATGGACGGCATGGAAGTTCTTGCCAAGCTCCGCGAAAATAGCGCCGTACCGGTAATCTTCCTGACCTCCAAGGACGATGAAATAGACGAGGTTTTGGGCCTTCGCATGGGTGCCGATGATTATTTGAAAAAGCCATTTTCCCAGCGTCTCTTAATCGAACGCATCAAGGCGCTTTTGAGACGGCGCGAATTGGACCAATCCGAAGGCAGTGAAGGCGCAAAAAAAGACGCCATCCGACGCGGTGAATTGCTGATCGATCCGGCGCGCCATCAATGTGCCTGGCAAGGCAAGGCGCTTAATCTTACGGTGACGGAATTTCTGCTTCTCCAATCGCTCGCCGGGCGGCCCGGCCATGTTAAAAACCGCGACCAATTGATCGATGCCGCTTATGGGGAGCATATCTACGTCGATGACCGTACCATCGACAGCCACATCAAGCGATTGCGAAAGAAATTTCGCGATGTCGATTCCGAGTTTTCTGAAATCGAAACCCTATACGGCGTTGGTTACCGCTATCGAGAACCGCAAATGCAGCCTGGATAAAATGTGTGGACCGTAAATCTGGATCGGGGGATTTAGGCACGCCGTCGCCGTCGCGGCGGCGTTTGTCGCCAATCAGCCGGCGAATCTTAGCCGTCAATGTATTTGCGCTGGCGGTGCTGGTAGTTGGTCTTCTTTATGTCGGGCAATATCGCCAAGAGCTGATCGAATCTGAAATTGCGGCGCTGACGACCCAGGCGGAAATGTTTGCAGCCGCCCTTGGAGAGGCTGCGGTTGGACCTGAAAATTCTGAAAACCAACAGTTACTCCCCGATATTGCGGGTCAAATCGTCCGCCGCCTCGCCGTAACCACCCATACCAGCGCCCGCCTAGTGGCGCTGGATGGCCGCGTCCTCACCGATAGCGGCATCAGAACCGGTCCCGGCGGCAGAGTGCAAATCGAAGATTTGCCGCCCCCGAATGAAGCGCCCGGTGGCTTTATGAGAAAGGCGCTTGAAATGTATGACCGCGTTTTAGGAAATTTTCTAAATGCGGATTTCCGGCCGCCGGCCAGCGGTGGCGGTCAGCGCGCGTCATACCCTGAAATCCGCCAAGCGCTGGCCGGCGAAAACGGCAGCGCGGTCTCCCGAGATGCGGGTGGCAATATCATCGTTGCCGTTGCCGTTCCGGTGCAGCGTTATAAAAAAGTTCTGGGCGCGCTCAATTTGGTGAAGGATACGAGGTTTATCGAAGAAGCCGTCTATCAGGTGCGCTTGGATATCCTAAAAATGTTCGGCATAGCGCTGCTGATTACGGTGGCGCTATCGGTGTACCTTGCCGGCACGATCGCCCGGCCGCTCCGGCGGTTGGCGCTGGCCGCCGATCACGTCCGCAGAGGATTGAGCCGTCAATATACGATCCCCGATTTAGGGCGGCGGCGCGACGAAATTGGCGAATTATGCGGTGCGCTCAAAGACATGACCGAAGCCATGTGGCAACGCATGGACGCGATCGAAGGCTTTGCCGCCGATGTGGCGCATGAGATCAAAAACCCTCTGACATCATTGAAAAGCGCCGTAGAAACCGCCCGGCGGCTTGACGATCCCGATCAGCAGCGGAAATTAATGGTTATCATCCAAGATGATATCGACCGCCTTGATCGGCTAATCAGTGATATTTCCAACGCTTCGCGCATCGATGCTGAGTTGTCGCGCGCCGAAATGACGCCTGTCGATATACGTGGGGTGTTGCACACTTTGGTACAAATTCACCGGGCTTCCGACACTGCCGGCCATATCAGCCTGGGGCTAAACTTGCCGGCGGAAAAGCCATTGGTGGTAGACGGGATCGAAGATCGCATCGTTCAGGTGCTGCGCAATCTGATTTCCAACGCCATCAGTTTCAGCCCGCAAAGCGGGCGCATTCAATTGTCCGGCGGGCATGGCGACGGCTATGTTGAGATCACTGTTGAAGACGAAGGCCCGGGCTTGCCCGCCGGTGTTGAATTATCGATCTTCGAGCGGTTTTACCGTGAACGGCCCGAGGGCGAAAAATTCGGATCGCATTCCGGTCTCGGCTTAAGTATTTCCAAACAAATCGTAGCGGCGCATGGCGGCACGATCCGGGCCGAGAACCGGACCGATGATGAGGGCAAAGTTTTGGGCGCACGTTTTATTGTCCGCTTCCCCGAAGCACAGTAAGCTGAAGTTCCCATTTGGCGAAAGGCCAAGGATATGGAACAAGTGCACGGAACTTCGGTTGTTATCGGCGTTCGTGGTGTATTGCTGCTTGGGCCGTCCGGTTCTGGAAAATCGGATCTCGCCATGCGGCTCATCGACCGCGGCGCCGAACTTGTCGCCGACGATTATGTTGATCTGGAACTTTCCAAAGCCGGAATTCAGATGTCTGCGCCGGAACAAATCGCCGGCATGCTGGAACTTCGGGGTGTTGGTTTAATTTCGCTCAGCCATGCGGCAACGGCCAAGTTAGAGTTGGTGATCGAACTTGTTCCCGCCGCAGAAGTGCCGCGCTTGCCGGACGCCGAGTTTTATATCCTTTGCGGGCGCCCCGTGCCGAAACTGCGCTTATATCCGTTTGAGTTATCCGCGCCGATAAAAGTGGAGCAAGCTTTGGTCGTTGCCTCAAAAGGACTGGAAGCCGCTCAATGAATAATGCTGGGGCCACCCATCGCCGCCGCATAATTTTAGTGACCGGCATGTCCGGCGCGGGAAAGTCTTCGGCGCTGAAAGCGCTGGAAGATTTGAATTTCGAAGCCGTCGACAATGTGCCCCTGTCGCTTTTGGGGGCGCTGGTTTCCGGATCAGGGCAGGAATTAGCGCTCCCCGATATGGGCCGCTCGCTCGCCATCGGCGTCGATATCCGGACCCGTGATTTTGGTGTTGATGCCCTTGTCGAAAAATTGGATCAGCTGATCTCGGCGGGAAATGCAGATGTGCGGGCGGTGTTTATAGATTGCGATGACGAAGAACTTCGCCGCCGCTACGAAGAAACCCGCCATCGTCACCCGCTCGCCATCGACCGTCCGGTTGCCGATGGCATCGCCCATGAACGTAAATTTGTCTCCAAGTTGCGTGACCGGGCCGATTTGACGATTGACACCACCGGCCTCGGCCCAGGCGAGTTGAAACGCATACTGGACGGGCACTTCGGGCCTGAAAATCAATCCAGCCTCGCGGTCTTCGTCACCTCGTTTTCCTATCGGCGCGGCATCCCGCGTGAAGCGGATTTGGTATTCGATGTGCGCTTTCTCGCAAACCCCCATTACGAAGCGGACCTCAAAGATTTAAATGGGCGCGACGCCGCAATCGGCGAATTTATCGAGCGCGACGAAGCCTATCCCGCATTTTTTAAAAACCTGACGAACCTGATCGAGCCGTTGCTGCCGCGCTACCGGGCCGAAGGCAAAAGTTATCTCACCGTCGCCGTTGGATGTACCGGCGGGCGGCACCGGTCGGTTTTCGTTGCGGAGCAGCTTAGATTATGGTTTGAAGGATTGGATCAGGCGGTCCGCCTTCATCACCGGGACCTAGAAGATTGAGCGCCCGCCGGCACTGCGCAAAGAAGAGAAAATAATATGATTGGCTTGATATTGGTAACCCACGGCCGCTTGGCAGATGAGTTAATTAACGCGTTGGAACATGTGGTCGGCCCGCAATCAAATGTCGCGGCGATCTGCATTGATGCTGATGACGATATGGAGCAGCGCCGTGCCGATATCGTAAAGGCCGCCGAAGAAGTCGATAGCGGATCCGGCGTTGTCGTTTTAACGGATATGTTCGGCGGCACGCCATCGAATTTGGCGATTTCAATTCTCGACCGGCCTAATTTTGAAGTTATCGCCGGGGTCAATTTGCCGATGCTGGTCAAATTCGCAAGCGTTCGTGAAAGCTCCGATCTGGCGGCCGCCTGTATCATGGCCCAGGACGCGGGGCGCAAATACATAAATATCGCATCCGAGCTCCTGGCCAAGGATAAGACTTAAAATCCGGGCCTAATTTATTCGGCGGGTCATGGCGCAAGATACTTTCACCATTTCAAATAAACGCGGATTACACGCCCGGGCGGCGGCTAAGTTCGTCAAGCTGGCCGGTACATTCGATGCGGAAATCGATGTATCAAAGGACGGCACCAACGTGTCCGGTCTTTCGATAATGGGTTTAATGATGCTTGCCGCCGCGCCTGGCCAGACAATCGAAATTTCTACTTCCGGCGTTGATGCGGCGGCGGCGCTGGCCGATCTCGGCCAATTGGTTAAAGACGGCTTCGAAGAAGACTGAAATGCCGTCGCAGGCGGCTCTTGCCGCGATCATCAACCAACTTTAGGATTCCAGTGTGAACGTTCTGGAAAAAATCGGGTCCGACCAGCAATTGATCGAGGCCTTGCCCGTTGCCGTTGCCGTGTTTGGCGAAAACGGCCGGCTCTGCTTGTTTAACCAAGCCTATATCTCCCTTTTCCAATTGGACCGGGCGTGGCTCGAAGGGCAGCCCAGTTACAGCGATCTCCTAACCCACCTGCGCGAAACCCAAATGTTACCGGAAGTGGTTGATTTCAAAGCGTTTCGCGTGGCCGAAACGGCGCGCCTGGCGAATCTTAAAACCCCCCAAACGGATACGCTATATCTGCCGAGCGGCGCCGCAATTCGGCGTCTGGCGACGCCGGCGGACGGCGGCTTTATTCTCTCTTACGAAGATTTATCGGCCCGGCTTGAAGCCGAGCGCGCGCGCAACGAGTTTGCCGCCGTGCAGCAACAATCTCTCGACCATTTAAGCGAATCGCTCGCGGTTTTTGGCGCCGATGGGCGAATGAAGTTTTGTAACGCCGCTTTTAGATCCCTCTGGGGACTGGAAGATGGATCGGACGGATTGGCCTTGCCGGCGGTCCTGGATTTGATGCAAGCGGCCCTTCTTGCCGATGGTGATTGGCCTGAAATTCGCGAACAATTGGCGCTCCGCCTGCTTGGCCGCAAATCCGGCGCCGGGCGGATTGAACTTAGCGATGGGCGGGTGTTGGAAGCCAGCCATATTCCGTTGCCCGATGGTGCAGCGTTGCTGCGCTATGCCGATATTACCGATAGCGCCCATCTGCAAGATGCTTTACGCGAAAAGGCCCAATCGATGGAAATCGCCAATCGCGCTAAATCTGAATTCATGGCAACCCTGTCCCATCAAGTGCGCACCCCGTTGACCACGATCTCCGGCTTTGCCCAATTGTTGTCGGGCGAGCATGTCGGCAAGCTGAATAAGCGCCAGGGCGAATACGCCGATGGCATCGTCCATCAGTCAAAGGCGTTGTCGTCGTTGCTGGCGGGAATTGTCGAACTTGCCGGGATCGAAGCCGGACTTTCCAAGCTGGAAATCGCGCCCATCGATCTACACGCGGCCCTTAACGATGCCTTTCAAAT
>JABMOP010000026.1 GCA_013204125.1 Rhodospirillales bacterium
ATCATCAAGTTCTCGGTCGATTGGTGGAACACGCTGCATCAACCGGCCAGCGTATTGAAAATGGATGGGCCGAGCATCCATCCCGCCATGCTAACGCCGCTTCTTCTCATGGCCGTCGGCTATACGGCGTTCTATTTTTGGGTAATGTTCGTGCGCGTGCGCGGCGAAATAAATACCAGCCGCATCCGCGCCCTCAAATTACGTCAGGCGGAAAGCTGAACAGAGACTTGGATGATGAACGATTTGAACACATATTTTAACATGGGCGGATACGCGGCCTTCGTTTGGCCGGCCTATGGTATCTCGGCCATTGCGCTCGTTGGGCTGTTGTGGCAAAGCGTCGCCCAATTGCGGCGTAGCGAAACGGAACTGCGCAATCTGCAGGGTAATGATAGGCTGGAAGAGGAGAATTAGATCCAATGAAACGCAAGCATCAACGCCTTATCTTGGTATCGGTCGGTTTTTTGGCGCTTTGCGGCGCGGCGGCATTGGTTTTGCTTTCGTTTGAGGAAAATTTGGTTTTCTTCTATTCGCCAACCGATCTTATAAACAACAAGGAAATCACGTCCAGCCAACGCATTCGTATCGGCGGGTTGGTCGAAAATGGAAGCGTCAAGAAAACACTCGGTGGTTCACATATGTTGTTCACGGTCACCGATCTTACCAACAAAGTGATTGTTCGCTTTGACGGGATTCTGCCAGATTTATTCCGCGAAGGTCAGGGCGTTCTCGCCGAAGGAAATTATAGGAACGGCCGGTTCTTTGCCTCAGAAGTCTTGGCAAAACACGACGAAACCTATATGCCGAAAGAAGTCGCCGATGCCATAAAGAAATCCGGCAAATGGAAAGGGGTAAAAAAGGTCATCCCCAAAAAGCCGCGCGGGAATGGAATGATTAAATGATTATTGAACTCGGTCATTTCGCCCTCATCGCCGCGCTGGCGGTCGCGCTTTTACAAGGCACCATGCCGTTGATCGGCGCCCAGCTTAAAATTCAATCCTGGATGGCCTTGGCGGCGCCGGCGGCGGTGGTGCAATTTATGCTGATCGCGTTATCTTTTGCCGCCCTCACTCATGCCTTCGTGACCTCGGATTTTTCGGTGGCCAATGTCGCCGGCAATTCGCACACGCTAAAACCCCTCCTTTATAAAATATCGGGTGTTTGGGGCAATCACGAAGGCTCGATGCTAATGTGGGTTTTGATATTGTCCCTCTACGGCACGGCGATCGCGGTTTTTGGAAACAATCTCCGGCCGAGCCTTAAAGTGCGCGTGCTGTCCATCCAGGCGCTGATCGGCGGCGGAATATTATTGTTCATCCTGTTGACCTCCAATCCGTTTGCGCGCTTGGCGCAAGCGCCGTTTGAAGGACGCGGGCTTAATCCTTTGCTGCAGGACCCTGGCCTCGCCTTCCATCCGCCGCTTTTATATATGGGCTATGTCGGGCTCTCGACCGCATTCTCATTTGCCGTTGCGGCCTTGATCGAAGGCCGGGTGGATGCCGCCTGGGCCAGATGGGTGCGCCCTTGGACGCTCGCGGCGTGGGGTTTCTTGACCGCAGGCATCGTGCTTGGGTCGTGGTGGGCCTATTACGAGTTAGGCTGGGGCGGCTGGTGGTTTTGGGATCCGGTGGAAAACGCCTCCTTCATGCCTTGGCTGGCGGCGACGGCGCTCCTGCATTCGGCGATTGTTTCCGAAAAACGCGACGCCTTAAAAGCGTGGACCGTGTTTCTGGCGATCATCGCCTTCGCGCTGAGCCTTCTCGGCACATTTTTGGTGCGCTCGGGCGTCCTGACTTCGGTTCACGCCTTTGCGTCCGATCCCAGCCGCGGCATTTATATTCTGGCCTTCTTAGTCCTCACCGTCGGCGCGGCGTTTATACTCTTCGCCTGGCGCGGGCCGAAATTGGCGGGATCAGGCGTATTTCAGCCGGTATCCCGCGAAGGCGGCCTGCTGGTTAATAATTTTCTCCTCACCGTGGCGGCGGCGGCGGTGTTGCTCGGCACCCTCTACCC
>JABMOP010000027.1 GCA_013204125.1 Rhodospirillales bacterium
GCGCCGTGGTCCATCCCCATGGCGCCGCCGCCGGTCGCGTGGGCAAGTCCGATGCGCGCGCCTTCGAACTGGCGCGGCCCGCATTGCCCCCGCAATTGGCGGACTATCTCAGTGATTTGGGCAACGCCGGTGGCGCCTACCGGATGGCCTTTGGACAAAAGCCCGCCCGAAGGATTGACCGGCTTTGCACCGCCGAGCGACGTCACCCCGTCTTCGATCAAACCAATCGCATCGCCGCGCCCGCAAAACCCAAAGGCTTCGTAGTAAAGCAATTCAGCAATCGAAAAAGCATCGTGCACTTCGGCGACGTCGATATCTTCAGGCCCCAGCCCGGCATGTTCATACGCTTCGGCCGCGCCGCGAACGGTAATTTCCGGCACCGTCATATCGCGAAAGCCGGGCATGAATTTGCCGGTGCACAAATGCGAGGCCATAACCTTGATCGGCGTGCCTTCGAATTTGCCGGCGATTTCGGTCGCGCAAATGATCGCCGCCGCCGCGCCGTCGCCGGCCCCGCAACAATGCAAAAGCGTAAACGGATCGGTGATCGGCCGCGCGTTCATCACTTCATCCAAATCCACTTCATTTTGAAATTGGGCGTCCGCGTTGAGCGCGCCGTGTTTGCGCGCCTTGACGACAACCTTGGCAAGCTGTTCCCCGGTCAGGCCGGTTTCAAACATATAGCGCATCGCCCGCATGGCGTAGAGCGCCGGCATCAACATGCCTTGTGAAATTTCCCAATCTTCATCGACCAGGGGGATGGTGCCGCCGCCGAACTTGGTCAGTTTTTCGGCGCCCATGACTAAGGCCACATCGCATTGGCCCGACCCAACAGCCAGATGCGCCTGATGAAAGGCGCTCGACGAAGACGAGCACGCGTTCTCAACATTGATGATCGGCTTGCCGGCCATGCCGAGCCGGGCGAGCGTCCGTTGCCCGGTCATCATGCCGCCATAGACCGAGCCGGAATAGGTGATTTGAATGTCGTCACGGGTTACGCCCGCATCCGCCATCGCCGCCTTGATGGCGGGCCAGGCGATATCGACCGTGTCGGTATCGATGTGTTTACCAAACCGGGACATGCCGACGCCGATGACGGAAACTTCGCGCATACTAGCTGCCTTCCCTCGGCTGGGCTTGGAAGCGATAGCGGGCATCGCCTTCCGGCGTCACACGAATGGCAACCGGCATATCGGGGCGAAGGCCTTCGACATCGGACAGATGCGCGAACAGGCGCAGCCCGTCCGCTAAATCGACGAAGCCCACCGCGTAAGGCAGCTTGGTTTTATCTTTGCCCACATGGACAATGGAATAGGTGTAGAGAACCCCGTCTTCGGCGATCGGCTGCGCGGTAATGTCTTCGGACAAACAGGCGGGACAGACCGGGGCTTTGGGAAACGACAAGGCTTCGCAGGAATTGCAGCGCCCACCCAAAAGCCGAAGCGCACCCTCTTTGCTCACATGTTCCGCGCCAACCGTTCCTTGCAAATTTTCCATACCCGTCGGTGGCTCACATTTCGTGCATACGCGGCAAAACCTGGGTGCCCAGAAGCTCGATACATTTGAGCGTCTTGTCGCCCAATTGCGCAGCCAGGGTTAAATCCAGAACGCCGGCGTTCAATTCTTTCTTCACCCGCTCGATCTGTTTGATGACCGTTGCGGGGCTGCCGACCAATATCTGGCCGGCTTCGATACGCTCTTCCAATTTGCCGCGGGACAGAAGGCGCCCGCGTTGCTCGTCGTGGTCGCGGCCGTAATAGCCGGCGGCATCGACGGCGCTTTCGACCGCCGCGTTGGCCATCGAAACTCCGGTCCGCCTTTGGCGCATACCGGCGGCCAGATCTTCGCCGGCTTGCGCGTCGGTTTTGGCCACATGCACGCCGATCCGATAGATGACGTGTTCCGGGTCCGGATCCCAGCCCTGGGTGCGGGATTTTTCGCGCCAGTAATCGGCGGCTTTGACGGCGCGCGGCAATGTTGTGAAGGCAAAGCCGATGCCGAGTTTATTCTTGGCGGCAAAATCACCCGATTCCGGGCTGGAAGCCGACACATAAATCGGCGGATGCGGGTCTTGCACCGGGCGCGGCCAGATACAGACCGAACGGTATTCGTAATAACGCCCTTGCCAGCCGAAGGGCTGCGTTTCGGTCCACGCCATGCGGATCAATTCCAAGGCTTCCATGAAACGGCCCCGGGATTCGGCCGGGTTAATGTTGTAGGTCATATATTCGTTGGGCGTGCCGCGCATCAACCCAGCGACGACGCGCCCATTGGTCATGGTGTCCAACATGGCAAACTCTTCGGCGACGCGGAGCGGATTGAGGATCGGAATGTCCGGCCCCAGCAATGCGATTTTAGCGTTCTTGACCACTTGGGTGAGCGCCCCGGCCATGACCATCGGATTGGGATTAAGCGAAAACGGCGCGAAATGATGTTCGGCGACCGACACCCAATCGAAGCCCACTTGATCGGCGAGGGCAAATTGATCGAGGGTCTTAGCCATGGATTCGACCGCAACTTCGGATGAATAATCATCCGCCACCACCGGCCAGCCTTCCGGCGCCGCGCCCATATATCTGGATGTACAAAAAAGTGCGCCTAACATGCATCCGCCCCCATATTCGTTTATTTGTTGTGCCGGTCATTATCTGTGCCGTGCATGGTCGATGCAAGGCGACACGCCACAAATAGGCCTTAGCGATATGCGGCGCGTGTTTTCCGCATCTTGATTTGGACCGAAATTGATCTCTATCGTTGCGGGGGGTGTGGAAACCAACTAGGTCTTTTGCAGTGTGGAGGATCACCGAATGAAATTCCCCGCGGATCTGAAAAAATGGATTGCCCGGATCGGCGCCATCGGACGCGCCGCCCTGATGGCCGGGGTGGCCATTACCTTATTGTCAGGCCTGAGCGCGTGCCGGGACGACGCGGCACCATCCAGCTTCCAAGGATATGGCGAGGGCGAATTTACCTATCTTTCCGCAACTGAAGGCGGCAACATCGAGGCAATATCCGTTTCCCGCGGCACTCATGTAACCGCGGGAAAAATTGTCTTCACTTTGGAAAATACCGTTCAGGTCAATCGCTTGCGCGAAGCCCAAGGGCGCCTGGAAGAATTGCGCCATCGCCTAAACAATCTTTTGTCGGGAAAGCGGGAACAGGAAGTAGCCGTCCTGTTAGCCGGGCAAAAAAAAGCCTATGCGGCACAAAAATTATCCTCTGATAATTTGAAGCGGAAAAAGAAATTATACGCTGACGGCATCGTCAGCCATGCGGTCCTCGACCAGGCCGAGGCTGAGTTTGACCGCGATAAGGCAACGACGAGCGAATTTAGCGCCCAAATTACCGCGGCACGACTTACCGCGCGCGTCGATGAAATTGGCGCCGCCGAAGCCGTCCTTCAGACCGCTTCGGTTGCCGTCGAAAATGCGCAGTGGTATTTGCAAAAACGCAGTATTTCAGCGCCTAAATCCGGGCGCATCGAAGAGGTTTTGTTCGAGGTCGGAGAATATGTTCAACCGGGCCAGCCGGTTCTCTCCCTGCTTCCAGACGATGGCATCAAGGTTCGATTTTTTATTCCGGAAAGCCGCTTAAGCGAAATCCACGAAGGACAGAGCGTTACTTATTTGTGCGACGGCTGCCCGCCTGATATGGCGGGGATTATCCGCTTCATTTCCAAAGTGGCCGAATACACCCCGCCGGTCATTTTCAGCCAACCGTCGCAGCAAAAATTGGTTTTTATGGCCGAAGCCTGGCCCGTTGAAAAAACGGTTATTCATCCCGGCCAGCCGGTTGAAGTCAGGGTTTCGGTTCAAAAAAAATGAACCAGGCGCCGACATTTGACCCCGGCGAAGTGGTGATCGATGTTGTCGGGCTGCGCAAGAGCTTCGGCGGCCTGGAGGCGGTTCGCGGCCTCGATATGCGGGTGAATAAAGGCCAGATTTATGGCTTTCTCGGTCCCAATGGCAGCGGCAAAACGACGACCATCCGTCTCCTGTGCGGCTTGCTCACCCCCGATGCCGGCTGCGGCACGTGCCTCGGCCTGGATATCCTAAAGCAAAGCGATGATATCAAACGCCAGGTCGGATACATGGCGCAGAAATTTAGCCTGTATGACGATCTTTCCGTCCGCGAAAACCTGGATTTCGTGGCCCGGATCTATGAAATCAAAAATCGGGAAAACACCGTCTTAAAAACGATTGAGGATCTGGGATTATTGGATCGGGCCGACCAATTGGCCGGGGCATTATCGGGCGGTTGGAAACAACGGCTATCCCTCGCCGCCTGCACCATCCATGCGCCGAAACTATTATTGCTTGATGAACCGACTGCC
>JABMOP010000332.1 GCA_013204125.1 Rhodospirillales bacterium
CCCACCAGGGGAGGGGGAAGTTTACGCCCGGCCAAAATCTTCCTCCTCCCCCCTTGATGGGGGAGGGAAAGAAAATCGGAAATGATGAAGAATGATGACAAATGACGATGATTTTGAAAAACCGCCAAAATATGTCGCGCCGGACCTCAACTGCTTGTGGCGGCCGGGGCGGGGCGGCCCAAGATGATGTCGGAGGCTTTTTCGGCGATCATCATAACGCAGGCATTTAGATTGCCGCCGACCAGATCGGGCATGACCGAAGCATCGGCGACGCGCAAATTGCCGATGCCGCGCACGCGAAGCTCGGGATCGACGACCGAGGCGTCGTCGGCGCCCATGCGGCAGGTCGATGCCGGGTGGAACACGGTCATCGCGGTTTCGCGGATGAAGGCGTCGATTTCGTCGTCCGCAGAAATATCGGCGCCGGGCGACACTTCGTCGCCGATGATGTGCGAAAACGCCGGCTGGGCGGCAAGGTTGCGCGAAATTTTGAAGGCCTGACGCAGGGCGTGGCGGTCGTTTTCGGTCGAAAGGAAATTATTGGTGAAGCCGACATGAGCCAACGGATCATTGGATTTAAGCCGCACTTCGCCGCGCGATTCCGGGCGCAGATGACACGCCGTGAACGACATCGCTTCGGGCGCCGGTTTGCGAAAACCTGGAAACCATTCGCGGGCTTCGCGGGAATAGGGGCGGAAGAAAAATTGGATATCGGGCATTTCCAATTCGTCCCGGCTTTTAACGAAGGCGGTTGCGAAACCGACCGGAATGGACGCCGGCCCGCTTTTCAAAAAATAGGCGCGCAAAATATTGAACGTCAGGCGGTCGTAGCGCAGCCCGGCCTGAAAAGCGGACGGAATTTTGCGTGCGAATTCCATGCCGATGGACGGATGGTCCTGCAAATTACCGCCGACGGAGGTCAAATCAGCGGCCACTTCGATGCCGAACTTGGCCAAGTGGTCCGCCGGGCCGATGCCGGACAGCATCAAAAGATGGGGCGAATTATAAGCGCCGCCGGCAAGGATCACTTCGGCCTTGGCCGCCGCCGTTTGGATGCGGCCGGCTTTAGAAAACTCGATACCGGCGGCGCGTTTGCCGTCCAAAATGATGCGCGTCGCCTGCGCCCCGGTGATCAGCGTGATGTTGCCGCGCTTCAGCGCCGGTTTAAGCAGTGCCACCGCGGAATTGGAGCGCCGCCCGCCGCCGATATTGTATTGCAGGCGCGCCATGCCGTCTTGGGACGCGCCGTTGTAATCATCGGTGACGGCATAGCCGGCGCTCTTTCCAGCTTCGAACCAGGTCTCCATCAACGGATCGGTGGTCGGGTTGGGCTGGGTCTGCATCGGCCCCTCGCCGCCGTGAAATTCGTCGGCGCCGGTGATATGGGTTTCGGTGCGTTTGAAATAAGGAAGGATGCGATCATAGGACCAGTCTCGAAGTCCGGTCTGCGCCCAGCGGTCGAAATCACCCCGATGGCCGCGCACATAGGCCATCATGTTGATGGCGCCCGAGCCGCCGAGAACCTTGCCGCGCGGATGGTAAAGGCGGCGCCCGTCCATATGCGGTTCGGGCTCGGATGTGTAGGACCAATTGAGCGACGGCATGTTCCACACCTTGGCGACGCCCATCGGAATATGGATCAGCGGATGAGTGTCTTTGCCGCCGGCTTCGAGAACCAGCACGCGGGTTTGCTTATTTTCGCCGAGGCGGCTCGCCAAGATACAGCCGGCCGATCCGGCGCCGACGATGATGTAGTCGAAATCTCCGATAGAATTTTCCGCCATGACGCGCTCCCCAGCTACGTTATTTTGCCAAATCATAAGGGGCGGCAGGGGGTTTGTCATGAACGGGCTTTACCCGGAGCGCCGCGGGTGGTGAACTGTTTCCCTAAACTGAGGGGGTATCGATGGTAGATCACGCAATTCCAGTCTTTGACGGCGACGGGCATGTGCTCGAAAACGATCAGGAACTGATCCAGCATTACGAAGGTAAATACGAAGGGCTCAAACTATTGAACCCCTTCGGCATCTGGCCGAGCCTCGATGGCTGGGCGCGCGGCTTCGTCATGGCGACCGAAGACCCGGACCGCAAATACGCCTATACGGACGCCGCCGTCTGGGGCGAATTGCTGGAATTGATCGGCGCCGAAGGTTCGGTCCTCTATCCGACCGCCGGGCTTGCCTGCGGGCTGATCTCCGACGTCGAATGGGCAACGGCATCGGCCATCGCCTACAACAACTGGCTCGAAGCCCGCTACACATCGAAGGACGCGCGCTTGTTCGGGGTTGGCATGCTGGCCGTGCAAAACCCCGTCGCTGCCGCCAAGGAGCTGGCGCGCTGCGCCAACGAACGCACGCGCTTTCCAGCCTGCCTGCTGCCGTCGCAAACCTATTTGGGCAAAACCTATGGCGATGAATTTTTCTGGCCGATTTTCGAAGAAGCGGAAAAACAGGGCATGCCGCTCGCCATCCACGGCGCGCCCAGCCGCGGCCTCGGTTTCGATCACTTTAGCGAATTTGCCCGCGTCCATGCGCTGGAACATCCCTTTCCGTTATTCATCAATCTGACCGATATGATTTTTTCCGGCGTCTTCGATGCCTTTCCCAATTTGCGCGTGGCGTTTTTGGAAGGCGGCTGTTCGTGGGTGCCGTTCATGATGGATCGGCTGGACTACGAATACGATTCCATCTTCGGCATCCGGGCGCGCAAAGAATTAAAAAAGCGCCCGTCGGAATATATGCGCGAAGGCGATAATTTCTGGGTCGGCATCGAACTTGGCGAAAAAGGCCTCAAATATGCGGTCGATGCGATGGGCGGCTCGGACCGCATCATCTATGCATCGGACTACCCGCACGAGCCGACCACCGACGACATCACCGCCGACATCCCCGATTTTCTGGCCTGCGACGATGTCGATGATACGGTCAAAGCCGATGTCTTGGGCCGGGCTGCCAAGCGGTTCTATAATTTGGATTGAATTATTTAGCGGCCGGCCGGCGGAGCACGAAATTGACGCCGCGCATGGTCATGACAACCGTATCGTCCTGGTTCAAGACTTCGATCAGGGTGGTGACGATGCCGCGGTCGGGCTTGGAATTGGAGGGCCGGGCGTCTTCGATGGTCGCCTGCACCCTGAGCCGATCGCCGGGCCGCGCCGGGGCCGGCCAGCGCAGCTCATCGACGCCGGGCGATCCGAGGCTGCTCTCGTTGGATAGAAAGTTTTCGACCAAGAGGCGCATCATCAAGCCGCCGGTGTGCCAGCCCGAAGCAATCAGCCCGCCGTAGGGGCCTTTTGCGGCGAACGCGGCGTCGATGTGGATGTTTTGCGGATCATAGAGGCGGGCGAAGGCGATCATCTCGCCTTCGTCCATTTTGAAGTCGCCCAATAGGTGCACGGCGCCCGTCCGGTAATCCTCGAAATAGCGGATCCGGCCGGGCGCGGTGAAATCTTGGGCGTCTTCGCTCATCGAACGCGTCAGTCCAGATCGAGCTTGAACAACTTGATGGCGTTGGTCCGCCCGATCTTCAAGCGTTCTTCCTCGGTCATCGGCGCTTTGTCGAACCATACCGCCGCATCGGTCATGCTTTCGAACGGATAATCGGCGGAGAACAATAAACGGTCCGGGCCGATCACTTCGAGGCAGCATTTGAAGGTCGGATCGGAGAAATTGCCGCTGGTGGTGACGTGGAAATGATCGAGGAAGTATTCGCCCAGATAGCGCTTGCCGGTATAGCCGCGCGGCGAAAACTTCATGCGCGCATCGATGCGCCACAGATCATATGGAATATGCTCGCCCATATGGCCGATCACGATTTTCAGCTTGGGGTGCTTGTCGAACATGCCCGAGCCGCACATACGCAGCGCATGCAGCGAGGTTTCACGGGCAAAGCCCCAGGGCGAGCTCAAAAGCCACGGGTGGCCTTCGTAAGGCTGCGCACGGGATGGGATTTGCGTTCTTGGGTGCAGGTAGAAAGGAACGTCCAGATCTTCGACCACCGACCAGAAATCGCTGTATTCGGGAATGTCGAAATAGATGGCGCTGTCGGGTATATCTTTTTGGGTGAAGCCGTTAACCAGCGCGCCCTTGAAGCCGAAATCTTTGACGCAGCGGGTCAGTTCCTCCGCCGCCGCGTCCGGGTCCTGCATCGGCAGGGCGGCGAACCCGGCGAAACGGTCCGGGTGTTTGGCGACTTTTTCAGCCAGATGGTCGTTGGCGCGTTTGGAAATATTGATCGCTTCGTCGGTGTCCAGGATCGCCTGCACCGCCGGCGCGTTCAACGACAAGATAGTGAAGCCGATGCCGTTTTTATCCACATCGGCGAGACGGATATCAGCGATATCCAAAATCTGGGACTCGAATTGTTCCCAGTTAGCGGTGCCGCCGACGAAACCCTTGGCGTCGTCCAAGGTTTCAGGGATTGCCATGTGTTCTTCAAATGCGATTTTGCCGTCCATTAACTTATCCTCCGGTGATGCTGAAATTTAATAGGGTGATTGATTTTAAGGTACTAGCCCAAAACGTCCTCGACGATCTGGCGGAATTCACTGTCGCTGGGCAATACCGGTGCCGATGCGTTGAAATGGCTGTCGATGGTGACTAGGGTAAGAGCGTCCAAATCACTGCCGGCATAGCCCATTTCGCGGACACTGCCGGGCAGGCCGAGACTTGCGTTCATTTCTTCGATGCCGGTGGCGATATCGGTGCCGGCACCGAGGCCCATCGCGACGTGGATGTCGGCGAGCTTGTCGTCGATGCGGGTTTCATAGAAACGCATGACCGCCGGCGCCGATACGGTCACCAGGGTGCCGTGATGGAGCGGGCTGTCGCCAAAGGCGTTGGCGAGCGCGTGGATCGGCCCCAAGCCCATATAGATCGCCATGCCGCCTTCGAGCGCCGCCATCAGCATTTCGGAGCGGGCTTCACGGTCGCTGCCATCTTTGGTCGCGCGTTCGATGAAGGTGACGACGCGGCCGATAGCGTCAAGCGCGATGGCTTCGCAAGGCGGGTTAAAGACGTTGGAGACATAGCCTTCGATGGCGTGACCGAGGGCATCCATACCGGTCGCGGCGGTGAGCATGGGCGGCAGGGTCAGGGTCAATTGGGGATCGCAAATGGCGACATCGGGTTTTACATGGGGGCTCCGGATGCCGAGGGAATGGGCGTTTGCTTCCGGGTGAATGCCGCCGCCGAAGGTAATTTCAGCGCCGGTGCCGGCGGTCGTCGGCAAGGTGATATAGGGAGCAACGTTCGCAGTGATTTTACGCGGGTCTTCCAGATATTCGCGCAGCCGGCCGGGATGGGTTGCGATAACGCGGAGCGCCTTGCCGCTATCCAAGACCGAGCCGCCGCCGAGGGCGACGATGCCGTCGCATTCATTGGCATTATAGGCTTCATGGGCGCGTTCAACCCCGGCGATGGTCGGGTTTTCCGGGATCTGGTCGAAAACCGCAAATTCGTTCTTCCCATCCAAGGCATTGCGCACGATATCGAGGACGCCGTGTTCGACGAGGCCCTTATCGGTGATAATCAGCGGGCGCGTGATGCCGCGTTCTTCCAATTCGCCGGCGAGCGCGGCGACGGCGCCGAAATCAAAAATAATTTTCGGAAAGCTGGGTAATATATTCATGGTCGTTCTCTCTTCTGGGCTGGATTATGCCCGCCAGATTGAGCCTCGGCAAACAGGCTTTGGAGGTAAATTAAGCGCTATTCGGCAGCGGCCAATTGGGGTTTCAATTGCGCGCCGTTGAACGCTGCCGCCAATTGGGTTTCGTCGGCTTCAGCGGCGAGGATGGCAGCCCGTTTGATATGGCCAAAGCCCCTGATTTGATCGGCGTTGGATACCAGGGCCAGCGCCGCCTCATAATTGCCGGGCTTAAGGTTTTCAGTGATGTGGTCTAGAAGGCTTTCGAAATGATCCCGGATGCGGCGCTCCTGACGGCGGTCTTGGTGAGCGCCGAAGGGATCAATAAACGTTCCGCGCAGGTACTTGAATTGGGCCAAGATGTGAAAGGCCGCCCCCATCCAAGGGCCAAATTCCCTTTTGCGCGGCGCCCCCGATACCGGGTCGGTGGCTGCCAAAACAGGTGGCGCCAAATGATAACGCAGCTGATAAGCGCCGGAAAATTGGGCCTCTAATTTTCGCCGGAAAGCGCCATCCGAAAATAGCCGAGCGACTTCATATTCGTCCTTATAGGCCATCAGGCGGTAAAGATTGCGCGCCGCGGCGAGGCTCAAATCTTCGCGGCTGGGCGTTGCGATTTCTTCGGCATTGCGGAGCCGTTCGATGCGCCCGAGATAGCGCTGCCCATAGGCCCTGTTCTGATAGCGCGTTAAGTTTTCCGCATTGGCCGCGGCGAAGGTATCGAGATCAGCCGCCTCTTCGCCGCCCGGTTCCTCTTCTTCGCCGGTGAGCTGGTGGATGCGCTGCGGATCTGCCGCCGCCACCCGGCCCCAGGCGAAGGCGCGGATATTTTCTTCGGCCGCTACACCGTTAAGCTGGATCGCGGCGATGATCGAGGAAGCGGAAATCGGCAGCAGGCCTTTTTGATAAGCATAGCCCATCAGGAAAATATTCGAAGTAATGGCATCGCCCATGAGATGGGTAGCAAGCCAGGTCGCGTTTATGAACTCGACATTATCGCCGCCCAATTTAGTGCCGATGGCATCGGCGTAACCGTCCGCATTAATTGGCATGTCGGGATTTTCGGTAAAGGTGGCGAGCGGCACCAGATGATCATTTATGACAGCGCGCGTGCGTTCCCCGTCCATGGCGGTGATGGCTTCGGCGCCGGCGGCAACTACCATGTCGAAACCGATAACCAAATCAGCGCCGCCGACGCCGATCCGCGTTCCAGCTGCATCGCCGGGTTCCCGGGATAGACGGACATGGCTCATCACAGCGCCATTTTTCTGGGCAATGCCGGTCTGATCGAGGACGCTGACACCGAGGCCATCAATATGGGCGGCGATGCCCAAAAGCGCGCCCGAGGTGATAACGCCGGTGCCGCCGATACCGGTCAACAAGATGGAAAAGGCTTCAATGATCGGTGCGGGCTGAGGGTCGGCCAACCCCTCGGCGGGATCGATGCCAGCACCGGCTTTCGCTTCCATTTTGCGCGGCATGCCGCCGATCACCGA
>JABMOP010000333.1 GCA_013204125.1 Rhodospirillales bacterium
CCCAGGTTTTCGTCAATCACGAAGGCGATCATTTCCGAACGCGCCTGACGCACACTTTAGAAGTGGCGCAAATCGCCCGCTCCGTTGCCAGGTGTCTCGGCCTCAATGAAGATTTGGCCGAAGCCTTGGCGCTTGCCCACGATCTTGGCCACCCGCCCTTCGGCCACGCCGGCGAAGACGCGCTGGATGAAATGATGACGCCGTTCGGTGGTTTCGATCACAACGCCCAATCCCTGACGGTGGTGGTCCGTTTGGAAGGACGCTATCCAAAATTTGATGGTTTGAACCTGACTTGGGAAACCCTGGAAGGGGTGGTCAAACATAATGGGCCGCTTGGCGGCGAACACGTGCCGGGCGGAATACTGGAATTTATCGAAATATATGATCTGGAGCTTTCAACTTTTGCCGGCCCCGAAGCGCAGGCCGCCGCCCTGGCCGATGATATCGCTTACAACAACCACGATATCGACGATGGGATTCGCGCCGGTTTGTTCCTGATGGACGATATGGCCGAAGTGCCGCTAATCGGCGAAATTTTCCGCAGCGTTAGCGGCGAATACCCCGGCCTCGATCAAGCGCGTGTCCGCCACGAAGTGATCCGCCGCCTGATCGGTCATATGGTGGACGATTGTTTGACAGAATCGCAGCGCCGGTTAAAAGATGCCTCGCCCCGGACGGCGCAAGACATCCGCGACTTGGATAGCGCGGTTATCGCTTTCTCCAGCGACATGATCGAAGTTGATCGGGGTATTCGTGATTTTCTGTTTGAACACATGTATCGCCATAAGAAAGTGAACCTCATGACCAGCAATGCGCGCCGTGTCATCCGCGATCTATTCAAAGTATTGATCGAGACGCCGGAAAATCTGCCGCCCGAATGGTGCGCCCGGGCCGGTGCGCCAAACGACGCGGCGACGGCCAGGACGGTGGCTGATTACATTGCCGGAATGACCGACCGCTTCGCCTTGGATGAACATACCCGGTTGCTCGGCGATCAGGCTCTTCAATCATGAACCACTTCAGTTATTTTCGCGGCCGTTTACTTGAAATTCTGGATCGCCTTGTCAGCGCTGGCGCGTTGCCCGGAACGCCTGATTTCTCCCGCATCTCGGTGGAACCACCGCGCGATGCCAAACACGGCGACATTGCGACAAACGCCGCCATGGTGTTGGCCAAGCCGGCGGGCCTAAGCCCACGTGATCTGGCCGAAAAAATTGCCGTTGGCCTGAAGGCCCTGGACGAAGTATCCGATGCCCAAATTGCCGGGCCGGGTTTCATTAACGTTACCTTCGATCCCGGTTTCTGGCATGACCGGTTGCGCGAAATATTGAACGAAGGCACCGCTTACGGCTCGTCTGAAATAGGCGCCGGGCGGAAAGTGAATGTTGAATTCGTCTCTGCCAATCCGACCGGCCCGATGCATGTGGGCCATTGCCGGGGCGCCGTTGTCGGCGATGCCTTGGCGTCGATTTTGGCCAAAGCCGGGTTCGATGTTACCCGCGAATACTACATCAACGATGCCGGTGCCCAGGTCGATACCTTGGCCCGCTCGCTCTATCTTCGCTACCGCGAATCTATGGGTGAGACCCTGGGTGAAATTCCGGAAGGCCTTTATCCCGGTGATTATCTGGTGCCGGTTGCCGAGGCCTTGAAAGCGCGCGACGGCGATAAATGGATGGATGCAGATGAGGGTGCGTGGTTGGCGCCCCTGCGCCAATTCGCCATTGATGAAATGATGGCTTTGATCCGCGAAGACCTTGCCATGCTCGGCGTTGAACATGCGGTCTTTCAATCCGAACGCGAATTGGTCGATACCGGCGGCGTCGATGAAGTGGTATCGGCCCTCGAAGCGGATGATCTCCTTTACACCGGCACGCTTGAAGCGCCGAAAGGCCAGAGGCCCGAAGATTGGGAATCTCGCCCGCAGCTTTTATTTCGCGCCGAAAAATTCGGTGATGATGTTGATCGCCCGCTGCAAAAATCCGATGGCACCTGGACCTATTTCGCAACCGACATGGCCTACCATTTGAAAAAACACCGACGTGGGTTCGTTCAATTAATTGATGTTTGGGGCGCCGACCACGGCGGCTATGTCAAACGCATGAAGGCAGCGGTAAGCGCGCTTACCGGTCAAGCCGACAGCCTCGACGTTATGCTGTGCCAGATGGTCAACCTCATGGATAAAGGCGAGCCGGTGAAAATGTCGAAGCGGTCGGGCACGTTCGTCACGTTACGCGAAGTGATCGACGAAGTGGGCAAAGATGTGGTGCGTTTCATCATGCTGACTCGCAAGAACGATGCCCAGCTGGATTTTGATCTGGCCAAGGTGATCGAACAGTCGAGCGAAAATCCGGTTTTCTACGTTCAATATTCCCACGCCAGATGTTGTTCGGTGCTGCGCCTGGCGGCGGCGACGTTTGAGGAAAAAAATCTCCAGCCCTCATCGTTGAGTAAAGCGCGAATCGAACGCCTAATTGACCCCGCAGAGCTGTCCTTGATTAAAACCATGGCTGAATGGCCGCGCGTCATAGAAGGCGCTGCAGAAGCGCATGAACCCCACAGAATCGCTTATTTTCTGCATGATTTGGCCGCGTCGTTTCACTCTCTTTGGACCAAAGGCGCACGCCAGGACGAAAGCCTACGCTTTCTTAACGATTCTGATAAAGAATTGAGCGAATCTCGGCTGGCATTGGTAAAGGCCGTGGAGTTAGTCATCGCTTCCGGGCTTGATGTTATTGGTGTTACGCCGGTTAAGGAGATGTAGATCATGTCAGCCGAGGACCGACGCCTGGAAGACGGGAGGCTCAGCATCGATTTGGGTATCGAAAGCGAGCCGCCTCTCGGCGAAATTCAAGATCTCGACCGCGGCGAATTGCACACCGATACGATGGAATTCGAGCCGATAAAAAGACGCCGCCCGCGCCGGGGCCGCAAAAAAATCGTGATTTCCCTTATTATCATTTTGCTTTTCGCCGGCGCATGGTTCGTGCTCGCGGGTGGATTGATGGACAAAAAAACCGACGGCGTTCCGCTCATCATGGCGGCGGAAGGCCCGATTAAAGTGCGACCGGAAAACCCCGGCGGCATTGATATCCCCAACAGAGATAAGCTCGTCTACAAACGTCTACAGAGCGCGCCGCCGGGTGCGCAATCGGAAAATCTGCTGCCCAAGACGGAAGCGCCATTGCCTGTGCCGGCGGGTAAATCAGTGGTTGAGCCGAACCAGCCCGTTGCTCCGGTGATCCCACCCGAAGCCAAAGATCAAAAGCCGGAAAAATTGATAGCATCTGGCGAAGCGGAAGCCCCGCCTGCCCCTGCGCCTGCCCCTCCGCCTGCCC
>JABMOP010000334.1 GCA_013204125.1 Rhodospirillales bacterium
ATCCACGCGAAGCGCCGCAGCCGATGTCCGAAGACGTGCTTCTAACAGGCCCTTTGGAGCCCACCAATGAATGGTACGCGGTCGCCAAAATTGCCGGCATCAAGCTTTGCCAAGCTTACCGCAAACAATACGGCAGGGATTTTATATCCGCGCAGCCCAACAATCTTTACGGCCCGGGTGACAATTTCGATTTGCAGGGTGGCCATGTCATTCCAGCCCTCATGCGCCGAACCCACGAAGCCAAATTATCCGGCGCACCGGAAATCGAAATTTGGGGAACGGGCACGCCGCGCCGCGAATTTCTTCATGTGGACGACCTCGCAGATGCGCTCGTTCATCTATTAAAATATTTTTCCAGCGACACGCCGATTAATATCGGTACCGGCGAAGAAATCACCATTGCCGGTCTCGCGCAAACAATTGCCAATGCCGTCGGTTATGAGGGTGAGTTAACTTATGACAGCTCAAAACCAGACGGCTCCCCTCGAAAATTGCTCGATGTCCGCCGAATGCTGGCGTTGGATTGGACATCAAGCATAGCGCTCAAAGATGGATTGGCATCTACATACGCCTGGTATCTGGAAAATTCTAATTAGAGTTTAGGCAAGTAGCTTTTCGTAATGTTTATAGGCCCTGGCCGCATACTCCTGCCAGCTGTATCCCGCTTCGAGCGAAGCCCGGCCGTTATCGCCTAATTCCCGGCGCATTGGGGTATCTTCGATCAATCGGACAAGCGCGTCTGCCAGAGAAATCGAATCCCGCTCGGTTATGACGAGGCCACCGCCGCTTTGTTCGATGATGCCGCCGGACGCTGCCTCTGTGACCACCGCCGGCAAGGCGCATGATTGGGCTTGCAGAAGCGTCAGCGGCATTCCTTCTTCAATCGACGGCAGGCAAAATATATCCGCTTGATTATATTCGGCGGCCAAGGCCTGCGCCGGCAATGCCCCCCGGACATAAACGCCTTCACTTTTTTCAGCCTGAAGATAATCCTCAAATCCCGTCTCAACAGGGCCTATTAAATGCAGCTCTGCCGCCGCGCCAATCTCCTTCATGGCTTTCAGAAGCCAAGGCACACCCTTTCGAACGCCGACGCGTCCGACAAAAACAATCCGGGGAACTGCGCCTGCGTTTTCCTCCCGCTCAGGCTTGTACCGGGAAAGATCGACGCCGTAGCCGTTAACAATCAGCTTGGCGGGAGGGATACCCTGATCGGTGAAGGTACGCGCGGCAAATTCCGTCGGCACCGCAATCGCATCGGCGGCTTCATATTCCGCCAATTCGCGCGCAATAATTTCGGGGCTCGGCAACTGTGCCTTCAATCCCAATTCTTCGTAGGCTTGAGATAAAATACGCTCCTGATAGGCGATATGAGTTGAGCCTCGCTCGACCACGACCTTCATCCCGTTCTGTTTTGCGGGCGCAATCGCTTCTAGGGTTGCTGAACTCCATCCAACCAATATATCGGCTTCGGTAATCGCATTTGACGCAGCATATTTCGCAAATTCCCGTGCGATCGCCAGATCGGGACGAGGTCCGATCCGCAATTTATCGTAGAGCCGGCGGTGGAATTCCAACTGGGGTTTGGATCCAATCTCGACGCCAGGATCGACAAATTGCCGCGCCGCAAATTTCGGATAGGTTGTGAATAATTTGCCAAGGGCGCCGAGACGGAACAGGCCATTTGCCAATTCAAACGCGTGCCAGCGGCCATGCACGGCAATATTTACTTTAAACACACCGCTCATAATCAACCGCGCCTTTCCCTCAGCCGCTCATCCGGTCGGGACATCGATAATTTATTGGGCAACCTTCTCGAATGTTTCAACGAGACGGTCGACGTGATCGTCCCAACCGAATTTCTCCAATGCTCGATCTCGCCCGGCAACGGAGTTGTTTTGCCTCAATTCCGGATTTGCATCTAGCTGAAGCAATTGTTCCACCAAACCGGTAACAGAGAATGGTTCAAAATACAGCGCCGCATCGCCGCATATTTCCCGGTTCACGGGCGTGTCGGAAACCACTGTCGGCAGCCCCGAACTCATCGCTTCTGCCATCGGATGGCCGAATGTTTCGGAAACCGAGGGGAAGACAAACACATCATGTGATCCATATAATTCCGGCAAATCTTGGTAGGCGTGATGGCCCAGCGTAACCAGCCCGCGATCTTGTGCATCGACAATGATTTTTTCATCCAGCGCACTACCACCCATTTCCTTAAATTCTCGCAATGTCATGGTTATGGTTGCATGTGCATCTATTCCCATATCGGCAAGCCGCGTCACCGCCCGGCAGATGATATTAGGAACTTTATGTGGATAGTAGACCGACACATATAACAGGCGCAATTTTCCGTCGTCGCGCCACTGCCGTTTATTCTGCATTGGCTTAAACATATCGTTGATGGTGCCGTACGGATTGAC
>JABMOP010000335.1 GCA_013204125.1 Rhodospirillales bacterium
CCGTTAAAGTCGGTTGAAATTTCCCAGGACGAGGCTCCGGTCCAGGAACACGTGATTACCGAGGACATCGACCCCAACAAATGGCTCACCGCTATCCGTCATACGGACCTGGAATCCGAGCTTACAGTCGGTTCGGGCATCTCCTGTGTGATCGGTGACTATTTCGACGGCGGCAGCCATATCGGCTACAACCGCATGAACTTCCGCTGGGGCGATGTCGGCACTTTCCAGATCTCGCCGGGCTCCCACATGTGGCAGGTGGTTTCCAAATATTACAAAGAAGATAAGCCTGTCCCTATCACCATGTGTTTCGGCGTGCCGCCTTCGTGCACGTTGATGGCCGGCGCTGGGTTCGATTATGCCATCTTGCCGCAGGGCTGCGATGAAATCGGCATCGCCGGCGCGGTGCAGGGCGAAGCGGTGCGCTTGGTCAAAGCAAAGACCGTCGATGCCATGGCATTGGCCGATTGCGAAGTTGTCTTGGAAGGGTATGTGGACCCCCGTGATCGCCGCTACGAAACCCAAGAATCCGAAGATGCCGGCGTTCAGGGTCGCTACCACTTCCATCCCGAATGGGCCGGTTACATGGGCAAGGCTTATAAAGCGCCGACCTTCCACGTCACCGCGGTCACCATGCGCGACCCCAAGACCAAGCCGATCATCTTTGCGCTTGGTGTGCATACCCTGGACGATCACAACATCGATACCACCGTGCGCGAAGCGGCGATGTTCGAGCTGTGCGAACGCTTGCAGCCGGGCATTGTCCAGGACGTGGTCATTCCCTACCCGATGACCGATTGGGGCGGCGCCATCATCCAGGTGAAAAAGCGCAACCGCATCGACGAAGGTTGGCAGCGCAATTTCATGGGCGCTATCATGTGTTGTTCGCAAGGCATGCGGCTTTGCATCGCGGTTTCGGAAGATACTGATCCTTACGATATGGACGATATCATGTGGAACCTGACAACCCGAGTGAACCCGAAGACGGATATCTTAAATCCGATCCCGGGTGGGCGCGGCCAGACTTTCATGCCGGCCGAACGTATGACCGCAGGGGACAAGGAATGGACCGCTTCCAACACCGAGTTCGAAGGCGGCATGTGTATCGATGCCACCGTTCCGTTCGGCTATGAAAACGATTTCCTGCGCCCCGTCTATGCGGTGGACAAGGTCGATCCGGCCAGGTTCTTGTCGGCGAAAGATCTGGAAAACGCGCGTTCCCGGATGCGCGGCTGGGTGCATAGCTTGGCACGCACCGGGCGGTAAAGGCCTAAATATCGAACACGGAAAGGCGGCTCTTTTTAAGGGCCGCCTTTTTCCTTCTCCCATATATTGCGCAGGGCCTGGCGGTCTAATTTACCGCGCTCGGTTTTCGGTAGGCTATCCCGGATGGTGATGGTCTTGGGCAGTTTGGCTTCGGGCATTTGCCCCTCCAAGGCGGCCAAAATATCTTCGGGCGTTATGTCTGCGCCGTCTTCCAGGGCGACATAGGCAACCACTTCTTCGCCGTAAATATCATCCGGCACGCCGATGGTCGCGGCTTCGGCGACGCCTTTGAGGCCGATCAAAATATTATCGACTTCTACCGGCGAGATGTTGATACCGCCGCGGATAATCAGATCCTTTTCGCGGCCCGATACGAACAAAAATCCATCTTCATCCAAATAGCCGAGATCGCCCGTTTTAAACCGCCCGACGCCGCCGATTTGGGGCGCGCCGTCGTCGCCGAGATAAGCGAATAGCCGGTCTTTGCCGTCGCCAAGTTCGATACTGCCGGGCGCGCCCGCAGGTAACTGTTTGCCGTCTCCATCGACGATTTTGACGTTCTGGTAGGGGATCGGTTTGCCGACCGAGCCAATGCGCCTCGCCCCTTCATTGGCGCCGGCAATCCAGCCGGTTTCCGAGGAGCCAAACCCTTGCGCAATTTCAATTCCGTACATGTCTTCGAATTTTTGCCAATCGCCGACCAGCAGGGGCGCCGACGAAGACGTCACGAAGCGAAGCTGTTTAAAATCGGAACGGGTAATCTCCACCGGTCGGTTGATGAGCATGTTGATGACCGTCGGATTTCCGGCGGCAATGGTGGCTTCCAAATCCTTGATCCAGCCGAAAAAGCGGCTTTGGGAAAATTTCTGTGCGAGCAATAAAGTCGCCCCGGCACATATGGAGCCAAGCCCGCTCAAAGTCTGCGCCGACATCCAGTTGAAAGACCGGTAATCGAGGATGCGGTCGCCTTCGCCGATGCCGAAGGCCGCGCAGGCGCCTTCGGCATTTTCGCAAAGATCATTGAAGCTGCATAAAATGCCCTTGGGCTTTGCCGTCGTGCCCGAGGTATAGAATATCGAAGCAATATGCTTGCCTTCGTTGATCGGCGCGTCTGCCGGATCGCCCGATAAATTTCCGAGCTCGGCAAACAGACCGCTGCCACCGCCCGGCAACCAATCGCCCAGATCCAGGGTCTCGGCGATGGCGCCGATCTCTGCCCGGTCTACATCGAGGCCGCTTTCGACCAAAATCAGCTTGGGCGCCACTGATTTAATGATCTCAGATAAATGCGCCGCGTTCATTTCCACATGGACCGTGCAAATGGTCGCGCCGAACGCCAACACCGAATAATAAACGGCCAGATGCTCGATCGAATTATTGGATAACAAGACGACGCGGTCATTTGGCGCAATGTTCCGGCTTTTGAGAAACCGCGCCATCTGCCGGGCAAGCCCAAGCATTTCGCCGTGGCTGATGGGTTTGTCCTGATCGATGCTGTAGATCAGGACCTTGTCCGGCGTCTTTGCGGCATTCCTCTCCAACCAGAAACGCACTTTATTTCTGGCTTCTATACTGATGTCTCCGTTGATCAAGACGCTTTGCTGACCTCGTCCGCATTAGTGGCGAACCCTTGTTCGGAGCCGAGCAAGCGCCAGGGCAGTTTCAAATCTTCCTGCCACAAAAGAGATTCCATATAGATCATCAACGGCTGATCCTGGACGGTCAGCTCATAGACCGTATCGTCGTGGGATGCGTGGTTGTGCACGCCCCAGCCCGGCGCCGACAACATCAAATCGCCGGCCTTCCAGTCATAGCGCTTGCCTTCGACCACCGAATGGCCGGAGCCTTGGAAATAATAATTCATCGCCGCCGATGTGTGCCGATGCGGTCGATCGACAATGCCGCCCGGGCGGATGGTGATGGTGGCGAAAAAATTGGGCGTTATGCCGTTATGGCGGCCGGTCGCCGGGTTCCACATCATATAAAGGCGGCGGCCCTTATAGTTTTTGTCGAGCCCGCCGATATTGGCCAGTTCGGCCTTCAGCCCTTTCCACGGCCAATGCAAAATATTGGATTGCACCGGGTCCGGATTGATCAGCACTTCGTAGGGCATCAAAAACGCACCGTCATCGCCCAAGGGAATGGTCTTAATGGTTGCGCCCTCGTCCTTGGCAGCTTCGGCTTTTTTCTCAACTGCTTTCAGGGGCATGTCTTTGGGATAGTCTTCGATGATGTGGATGTTGAGTTTTTCCAGCATCGCCGCGTTGGAATAGCAAAGCCGCGCATGGAGCTTATCTGAATCGTTGATATGGCGGTACGTCGCCATGGATGGGAAATTCCAGGTATCATACTGGGTGTAATTGATCCGCTTGCCCGAGATGATGGTGGCGCCGGACCCTTCGATGCAGAAATTGATCTGCGTCGAATTATGGCGGATCGGCGTTGTTTCTTCGCCCGGCAAAAGAACTTCCAAGGACACCTGAACGCCGGGGTTAAGGCCTGGGCCAACGCCCAGTTCCTTCCAGCGCGGATGGACGATCAAGGATTGGCGGCGCCCGTTCGATGGGCGCGGTTGGCTCGCTAGGCGCTCAATCTCGGCGTCAATTTTTTCTCCGGATATCTTGAACGGTTCCCACAATTCCAGCTTCTCCGGCGGGGTCCAACCTGTTCGATCCATAAATGGGCTCTGTTCCATATTCTTAACTCCCTTATGTTGGTCGGTCTAAATATTTACATGTAGCGGAAGCTTCTGGCGTTCCCGCATCGGCAATTGGACGATGTTATCTCTGGCTTGGCAGCGCTTTAAAATTTCCGCGCCAACCGCAATATCCGATAGTCCCATTCCCATCGCCTTAAACAAAGTCAAATCGGCATCTCCGCTTCTGGGCGCTCCGGCTTTGATCAGCTGTGATATCGGGGCGACGCGGTCCCAAGGCTCGCTCCCGGCGCCGAAATAATCCATGAATTCGCGGGACAGGCTCTGAACACCAGCCAAGGTATCGACGGCGATGGACGCACATCTTGGGAATATGTCTGCGGTAAATTCGGCCCGGTTGGGCTGGATCGCGCCGACTGCATTGATATGGGCGCCCTTGGTGGCCATCGCGCTTTCGAAGAACGGCTCGGTCGCATTGGTGCAAAGGGTGATTAAGAGAACCCCGTCCACCGCGTATTCCAAGCTATCGCAATTGACGGCTTCTACTTTGGGAAATTCCGCAGCTACGGCATCGCATAACGCTTGGCGCTTATCGGCGGAGCGGCTGTAAATGCGCACCCGTTCAATCGGCCGGACGGCGAGGCAGGCGGCGATTTGCGGCAAGGCTTGTTTGCCGGTGCCGATGATCGCCATTTCGTTAACGCCTTCGCCTGCCAGCCATTTGGTGCCGAGCCCGCTCATCGCGGCGGTGCGCATCTGGCCCAATGCGGTGGCTTCGATGACGGCGCGAACGGAACCGTCTTCCAATGAAAACAAAACGAGGATTGTCGCCGATTTACCATTGATGTTGACCCAGGTCTTGGTGCCGCAAACGCCTTCGGCATGGATCGCCGCGCCCAAGGCGTGCATAGCGTTATTATCGCCGACCATCAAATGGGTTTTCGCCATGTTTTCAGCCTCGCCCTCGGCCTCGGCTTTGAGTGCATTTTCCAAAGCCGAAATCGCGCCGCCCAAATCGATGGAAGAAGTGACGTCGGTTTCGGTCAGCCATATGGGCGCCTCGGTCATCAATTGCCTTTATGGATTTCATCTAAAAGATTATTGCGCATCCGCCCGATGATATCCTTGAATGTTTTGATTTCTGTCTTGGAAAGGCCGTGCGAGGCCAATTCGTTCACGTTCATGGCGTAGGGGATCATTTCGGGCTCCAAATCGCGGCCCTTTTTAGTGAGATAAATATGGTTTGCCCGGCGGTCGGATTTATTGCGCTCGCGCCGGATGATGCCTTGCTTCTCCATGCGCAGAAGCGCGCTCTGGGTGGTTGGCTCGGTTGTCGAAACCCGGTCGCTCAATTCCCGTTGGCTGAGGCCTTCCTCTTCCCAAAGAACGCGGAGCAAAAACCATTGTGCCGTAGAAATATCATGCTCGGAGAGCCGGGCTCGGAGCACCTTGTGCAAATGCATCATGGTGTCCCTAATTAAAAACCCGACGCTATCGGCCGGTGGTAGTTCGGCGCCATTTGAATTTCTGTTCGACATGTAGCCCTCTACGATACTAAGAATTCTAACTAAACCTAGGTTATGGCCTAAATGCTGGCAACCTTTTAGGTTAGGCTACGGTTCAATTCATGGCGAGGGCGAATAATGGCTAAAGCATCGGTACAAACGGACCTCCGGGCTTTTCTGGGCTCGGTTGGAGATGCTGGACAGATCCAACATGTATCCGGTGCCCATTGGGATAAAGAAGTTGGCGCCATAACAGAAGTTCTTTATCGCGAGCAGGTAGAGAAAGCGCCGCTCCTGCTGTTCGATGATATTCCGGGCTACCCGAAAGGTTACCGGTGTCTCTACGGCATGCTTGGATCGCCCCTTCGCCTGGCCAGCGCGCTTGGACTTGATGCCGGCATATCGTTGCGCCGGCGTGCCATGCTTGATGCTTTTCGCGACAAGATCAGGGATCACGAACCGATCCCGCCAAGAATGGTGAATGGCGGTCCGGTGCTGGAAAACGTCGACGATGGCGATGACGTGAATTTGCTGAAATTTCCGGTCCCCATCCACCACGAAGAGGACGGCGGCAGGTATATCGGAACGGCGTGCGGTGTCATTACCAGAGATCCCGATACCGGGCGCATCAATGTTGGCACCTACCGGGTTCAGGTAATCGACGGAAAAACCTGCGCCTCATATATATCCAACGGCAAGCAGGGACGTATCCACCGCGATAAATATCACCAGAGGGGCGAGCCATGCCCAATGGCCATCGTCGTCGGTATTGATCCGGTCACATATTTATCGGCGCGCTATACCCTTGCCGATCATGTCCCGGAACTTGATTGGGCCGGCGGCCTCGCCGGCCAAGCCATTGATTGCTTCGAAGGGGCGATAACCGGCCTTCCCATTCCGGTCAATTCGGAAATTGTTTTGGAAGGCTGGTGCCCGCCCGGCAAGATGGTTCCTGAAGGTCCCTTCGGCGAATGGACGGGCTATTACGCGGGCGGCGAAAAGGACGAACCGGCCATCGACATCAAGCGCGTCTATCACCGCGACGATCCGATCCTGACCTGCGCCGCCAGCCAAAAACCGCCGCATTCGCATTTGTACGAGCGCTGTTTCATCCGCTCGGCGGCGCTTTTGGATTCCATGGAAGGTGCCGGCATTCCCGATGTCCAGGACGTGTGGGTGCATCAGGCTGGATCGGGCCGCACCTTCGTCGTCCTTGCCATCAAGCAACGTTATTTCGGCCATTCCACCCAGGTCGGCGTGGTCGCATCGCAGGTTAATCCAGTGGGCTATGCCGGGCGTTATGTGGTCGTCGTCGATGATGATATCGATCCTGGTGATATCCATGAAGTCATCTGGGCAATGGGCACCCGCTCCGATCCGAAGGTCGATTTTACCCATCTCGAAAAATGTTGGTCGTCGCGGCTGGATCCTATGGTGACCGACGATAAATATTATAACAACCGGGTCATTATCGACGCCTGTATCC
>JABMOP010000336.1 GCA_013204125.1 Rhodospirillales bacterium
CTATTAAAATGCCTTCTAAAATAATTATTGAAACCCCTCCAAAAGAAGAAAAACGATTGACATTAAACGAAATGCTTTCGGCAAAACTGGGCAAAAATTCTGGCAGCAATTCCAGTTCTAAGCAAATTACAGATTTAAAATCGGCGATTGCCATCGTCGCCGAAGGCCAAGCTTTAAGCGCTATCGAAGCCGAAGACGCTTTCAATGTGATTATGTCCGGTGACGCGACGCCGGCGCAAATTGGCGGATTTTTGATGGCTCTTAGGGTGCGCGGCGAAACCGTCGACGAGCTGACTGGTGCCGCCCGGTCGATGCGCGCCAAATGTCTTTACGTAAAAGCGCCCGAAGGCGCCATGGATGTTGTCGGCACCGGCGGCGATGGGACCGGCACATATAATATTTCCACCGGCGCGGCGATTGTGGTTGCCGGCGCCGGTGTGCCGGTGGCCAAGCACGGCAACCGGGCGCTTTCGTCCAAATCCGGCGCGGCGGATGCATTGCTGGCTTTGGGGCTTAACAACGAAGCGTCGTTCGATCAGATCGAGCGTGCCATCCGTGAAGCCAATATCGGTTTTTTAATGGCGCCCCGCCACCACAGCGCGATGCGCCATGTGGCCGGCGCCAGGGTCGAACTTGCGACCCGCACGATCTTTAATTTGCTTGGTCCGGTGTGCAATCCGGCCGGCGTGAAACGTCAGCTTACGGGTGTTTTTTCGAGAGACTGGGTGGAACCTATCGCCCAAACTCTCGGCAATCTCGGCAGCGAACGGGTTTGGGTCATGCATGGCTCGGACGGCAGTGACGAATTGACCACCACCGGTGTTTCCTATGTCGCGGAATTGAAAGACGGAGCGGTTACCTGCTTTGAGATATCGCCCGAAGATGTCGGCATCAAGATCGCCAAGCTGGAAGATTTGAAAGGCGGCGATGCAGATAAAAACGCTGCCGCAATTCGCGCATTATTGGAAGGCGAGAAAGGCCCCTACCGCGACATCGTGCTGTTGAACGCCGGCGCGGCCCTTGTTATCGCGGGTAAGGCGCCGGATTTAAAAGACGGTGTTGCCATGGCCGGCGAAAGCATCGATAGCGACCGTGCCAAGGGCGCGCTCGAAAAAATGTTGGCGTTGACGGCGGCTCCGAGCAAGGGCGTTGGAGACAATGGGTGAGTGATGTCTTAACCGAAATTTGCGAAGCCAAGCATGCCCATGTGGCGGCTAAAAAGGCGGAAGTGTCCTTTGATACTTTACGCGATTTGGCCGGTGAGGCCGGCTTGGCGCGGGGCTTCGCCGATGCGCTTGAGCGCGCCGTCGCGGCGGGCAGATATGGTTTGATCGCGGAATTGAAAAAGGCGTCGCCGTCGGGCGGCCAGATCCGCGATGATTTCGATCCGGCGGCACTGGCGATAGCCTACCAGAACGGCGGCGCAAGCTGTCTTTCGGTGCTGACCGATGCGCCGTATTTTCAAGGCGAAGACGATTATCTACGCCAAGCCCGGGCAGCGGTTCCCCTGCCCGCTATTCGCAAGGATTTCATGGTCGATCCGTATCAGATTATGGAATCCCGCGCCCTCGGCGCCGATTGCGTGCTCATCATTATGGCGGCGCTGGACGATGGCTTGGCCGCAGACATGAAAGCCGAGGCCGAAGAATTAGGCATGGATGTTCTGGTTGAAGTGCATGACGAAGCCGAAGCCGAACGCGCGCTGCGTCTTGCCCCGCGGCTTTTGGGCGTCAATAACCGCAATCTCAAGACCATGAAGATAGACTTGGCAACCACCGAGAAGCTGGCGCGTATGGCCGGTGATGACGTCACTTTGGTCAGCGAGTCCGGGCTTACCGGTCCGAAAGACCTGGCCCGCATGGCCGCCGCCGGCGCAAATTGTTTTTTGATCGGCGAAGCCTTGATGCGCAATGATGATGTGGAAGCGGCGACGCGCGCCTTTCTTACCCAAGAAGTGGTCGGCGCATGAGCGATCTCACACATTTAGATAAAGACGGCAACGCGGTCATGGTCGACGTGACCGATAAAGATACATCCGAGCGCGTTGCCATTGCCGAAGGTTCGGTTCTCATGCAGCCCGAAACTTTGGCGCTGATTTCATCCAAAGGCGTAAAAAAAGGCGACGTGCTAAGTGTTGCCCAACTGGCTGGTATCATGGGCGCCAAGAAGACGCCGGACCTGATCCCGCTTTGCCATCCGTTGAACCTGACTTCGGTTTCGGTGGAACTGGTCTGCGATGAAAAACGAAATGCGGTCGATATTAGGGCGACCTGTAAGCTGACCGGAAAGACCGGCGTCGAAATGGAAGCCTTGACCGCCGTATCGGTGGCGGCGCTTACGGTCTATGACATGTGCAAGGCGGCCGACAAGGGCATGCGCATTACCGAAATTCGGCTTGTCCATAAATCCGGCGGCAAATCTGGAACCTTTGATGCCCGAACATAACGACGAAATGATTTCCGTTGCCGAAGCGCGCGCCGCTGTGCTGGCAGGAGTTTCCAGATTGGCGCCGGAAGAGGTGATGGTTACCGAAGCGTCCGGGCGGGTGCTGGCTGAAGATATTGCCTCGCGCATAACTCAGCCGCCGGCTGCAGTTTCGGCCATGGATGGCTATGCCGTCCGCGCCGCAGATGTCGGTCGGGTGCCGGCGACCCTGACACTTATCGGCGAATCGGCTGCCGGCGGTGAATTCGAAGGCTCGCTTGGGGCCGGCCAAACGGTGCGCATATTTACCGGCGCGCCGTTGCCCGAGGGTGCCGACGCCATCGTCATCCAAGAGGATACGGATGTTTCCGGCGATCAAATCACCATGAAGGAAGCGGCGCCCGCCGGCAAATATGTGCGCCCGGCGGGGCTTGATTACAAACAAGGCGATGTCATGCTGACCGCTGGAAAGCGCCTCAATTCAAGAGATGTCGCGCTCATATCCGGTATGGATGTGCCGTGGTTGAAGGTCATTCGGAAACCCCGCGTGGCGATTCTTTCGACCGGCAATGAGTTGGTCCTGCCGGGCGAACCTAGATTAAAAAACCAGATCATTTCCTCCAACTCTGTCGGCCTCGGCGCGTTCATTACCGCTGCCGGCGGCATCCCGGTGAATTTGGGCATCGCCCGCGACGAAGCGGACGCCTTGATCGAAAAACTGGATGGCATCGGCGCCATGGATATGCTGGTCACCATCGGCGGTGCATCGGTCGGCGATCATGATCTGGTCCGCAAAGTGTTGGGCGGCGAGGGCCTGA
>JABMOP010000028.1 GCA_013204125.1 Rhodospirillales bacterium
AGTTCAGCCCGGCCACCATCTACCGCATGGCGCGCTCCAAAGCCTATTTGTTTCGCGGCGTCGAAATTCGCTGGTCGTGCGAGCCCGAATTGCTGGAGGGGATCAAGGAAACCCCGGAGAAAGCGACGCTGCATTTCCCCGGCGGCCTCAAAGATTATCTCGATCTGACCCTTACCGACCGGCGCACCATAACGCCCAACCCCTTTTTCGGCCAAGGCCAGTTGAATGGCGGTTCGGGCAATGTCGAATGGGCCGTTGCCTGGCCCGAAGACGAGGACGAATTTTTCAATTCCTACTGTAATACGGTGCCGACGCCGCAAGGCGGCACCCATGAAGCGGGTTTGCGCTCCGCTCTCTCCCGGGCTTTGCGCGGTTACGGCGAAATGGTCGGCAACAAGGCCGCGGCCAAGATCAATAGCGACGATGTGGTCGGCGGCGCCTGCGTCATGTTGTCTGTCTTTATTTCAGAACCGCAATTCCAGGGCCAGACAAAGGAAAAATTGGCGAGTGTAGAAGCCACCAAACTGGTCGATGCCTCGGTCGGCGATCATTTCGATCACTGGCTGTCGGGCGATCCTGTCACCGCCGGGCGCCTACTTGAGTGCGTGATTGAGCGCAGCCTGATCCGCATGAAACGGCGTCAGGATAAGGTCTTGAAACGGCAATCGGCGACCAAACGGCTCCGCCTGCCGGGCAAATTATCCGATTGCTCGCAAAAATCTTCCGAAGGCACAGAATTGTTCATCGTCGAAGGCGATTCGGCCGGCGGTTCCGCCAAACAGGCCCGCGACCGCAAAACCCAGGCCGTCCTGCCCTTGCGCGGCAAGATTCTGAACGTCGCCAGCGCCACCGCCGACAAGATGGCGGCCAATCAGGAACTCAACGATCTGGTCGAGGCTCTGGGCTGCGGTACCGGTGCCAGATACAGCGACGATGATCTGCGCTACGATAAGATCGTCATCATGACCGATGCCGATGTGGACGGCGCCCATATTGCCGCCTTGTTAATGACCTTTTTCTTTAGAGAAATGCCACAACTAATTGAAAATGGCCATCTTTATATTGGGCAACCGCCCCTTTACCGGCTGGTGCAAGGGGGCAAGACGACCTATGCCATGGACGATGCCCACAAAGACGCGTTGATGGCAAAAGAGCTTTCCGGGCGCGGCAAAGTCGATATCAGCCGCTTCAAAGGATTGGGCGAAATGCCGGTCGGCCAATTGCGCGAAACGGCCATGCATCCGGACACACGAACGCTTCTGCGCGTCACCGTCCCGTTGCGCCACACCGACGATGAAAAGCGCGAAGCCCGCGAAACCGAATTGCTGGTCGAACAATTGATGGGCAAAAAACCCGAACTCCGCCTCGCCTTCATCCAAGAACACGCCAAAGAAGTCGAAGACGACCTGATCGACGCGTGATCCCTACCCATTCCAGCCAATCGGTGCGCCGGCGCTGTTGATGGCGTCTTCCAGGGGCGCTTTGGGGTCCCAATCCTTGCCGATGAAGCGGCGCGCGGTGATGCCGTCCGATAAATCCGACACCAGCCAGATCACCGGCGCTGCCATGACCCAAGGCGGGGTCAGGGTTCTCCGGTCGAGGCCGGGGCGGTCGGGCACCATCGGTGTATCGGCGGCCCCGCCCGGCACCAGAATATTAACCGTAATGCCGGCAGTATCCACATCGCGGGCCAATTCTTCCGATAGCCCCGCCATATAGGCTTCGCTGGCCGCCTTGGCGCCGCCATAGGCGGTCATATTGCCGCGGGTCATGGTCGTCAAACTGGTGGTGACCGTGATAATCCGCCCCTTGCCTTGCGCTATCATGGCCGGCAGGACGGCGGCGGCGAGCCTTAGAGGCGCGATGGTGTGGACGGCGAAAAATTTTTCCAAATGTTTGGCTTCCACTTCCCACGGGCGGATCGGATTGGTGGCGTAATCTTCGCGGATTGTATCCTGGCCGATACCGGCGTTATTAATCAGCGCGTCGATGCGGCCAAATTCGCGCACGCACGCATCGGCGATTTTTATGCGCTCCCCTTCGAAAGCCACATCGGCGACGTAGCCGGCGAGGCGCGCCCGCACACCATCATTTGGGGCGGCGTCCAGTGTTGCGGCGATAGCGCCTTCGCGGTTATCGGCAATCAAGACATTCGCCCCGGCGCCCGCCAAAGCCAGCGCCATGGTTTGGCCGAGGCCCGAGCCGGCGCCGGAAACAATGGTCGCCTTACCGCCCAGTGAAATATCCGTCATCGCGCTCCTCCCGCTATTTAAAACCTAACTCAAATCCAGCCCGAACAGGTCGACGGCGTTTTGGCGGCCGATTTTTGCGCGGTCTTCCGCCGATAGCCCGCAATTATCGAACCACTCCGCCGCTTCGATCATATCTTCAAAGGGGTAATCGACCGAAAACATAATGCGATTGACGCCCATTTCGGCGATGGCGCAGTTCAGGGTCGGATCATGGAAATGCCCGGCGGTGGTTACATGGAAATTTTCGCGGAAATAATCGCCCATTTCCCGTTTGCAGGCATAGCCCACCGGGTTGCGCCGCAAGCGATGATCGACACGCCAGATATCATAGGGAATACGCTCGCCCAGATGGCCGAGGATGATTTTCAAATTCGGGTGTTCATCGAACAACCCCGACCCCATCAAACGCAGCGCATGGATCGACGTTTCGCGGCCAAAGCCCCAGGCGGCGCTGACCAGCCACGGATGGCCTTCGTAAGGCTGGCGGCGGGACATGATCTGGGTGCGCGGGTGTAAATAAAACGGCACGTCCAGTTTCGCGACTTCGGCCCAGAACGGGCGGTATTCGGCCACATCGAAATAGATGGCGCTATCTTCCACATCGCGCTGGGTAAAGCCGTTGACCATGGCGCCGACGAAGCCCAAATCCTTGATACAGCGGGTTAGCTCATTGGCGGCCGCCTCGGCATCTTGCATCGGCAAGGCGGCGAAAGCGCGAAAGCGGTCCGGGTGCTTGGCAACTTCGCCGGCCAAGGTGTCGTTAGCCAGCTTCGCCGTCTCGATCGCTTCCTTGGTGTCCAAAATCCCTTGGATCGCCGGCGCGTTCAGGGAAAGGATGGTCAATTCGATGCCGTGTTCGTCCATTTCGTGCAAGCGTTCGTCTTGGGTATCCATCAGCCGGCGGCGGAGATCATCCCAGCCATCCGATGTTCCCACCAATTTTTCAGAATCACCCATGGTTTCGGGGATTGCCCAATGTTCTTCGAGCCCAATTTTACCATCCATAAATTTACCCTCCCTAACTCTTGTTCAGCATTAAATCCAAATTCTGCACCGCTTGGCCGGCGGCGCCCTTACCGAGATTATCCAAAATCGCACACACCACCGCTTGTTCGCGGGCATCGTTGGCGAACACGTGAAGCCGCATTTCGTCCGTCCCATTAAGGCTTTCAGGGTCCAAATGCCCGGCCAGCGCTTGGGATTCGGCCATCGGCGCAACGGTCACGGTGCCGCCGGCGGCGTAATGATCGGCAAGGGCGGCATGAATATCGGCCGGTTTCGGCGCGCCCGGCAGCGACCAAAGCTGCAACGGTAGTGACACAGCCATGCCTTGAGCGAAACGGCCGACGGACGGCACAAACAAGGGCCGATTTTTGAGCGACCCTAGAACGCGAATTTCTTCGGTGTGTTTATGTTCGAGCCCCAAGCCATAGAGGAAATAATTGCTGTCCGTATGATCGGGGACACCCGGATCTTCGAACGCGGCGATTAAAGCCTTACCGCCGCCGGAATAGCCCGACACCGCATTGATGGTTACTGGATGATCAGCGGGCAGCAGCCCGGCGGAAATCAAGGGATGCAAAATGGATACGGAACTGATCGCATAGCAGCCGGGGTTGGAGACGCGGCTCGCCGATTTAATCTTATCGGCCTGCCCGCCATCATATTCAGGAAAGCCATAGACCCAGCCCTCAGCGGTCCGGTGCGCCGTGGACGCATCAATCACGCGCGCATCTGGATTATCGATCAGTGAGACCGCTTCCCGCGCCGCATCATCCGGCAGGCAAAGGATGGAAATATCGGCGCCATTGACCGCCTCTTTGCGGGCAGCCAAATCTTTGCGCCGATCGTCGCCGAGATGGATCATGTCAATATCGGCCCGGGACCTAAGCCGGTCCAGGATTTGAAGGCCGGTTGTGCCGGCTTCGCCGTCGATAAATACGGTTGATGTCATGGTCTTATCCTCATCCGCCAGGGCCGATTTAGCAATGGCGGCAGCCAAAAAACGGGCAAACAAAAAGGGCGCCCCCTAAGAGACCGCCCATGCCCGTACAGCAAGAACTCTTGGGATCTAATTGTTCAAATTTTTGATATCACGTCGTCGCATTGGAATAATCCTTAAAACCGGTGCCGAATTTGGGGCTACTCTTAGGCCCATTCGGTTGCAATTACAATGAGGAGACGGCCCCGCCATTGGCTTTCAGATAACCCACGGATCCGGAGGCAGCCAACTGAACTACGCCGTTGCCCAGATCGCCACCCAATTTTGCACCCTTGGGTGTATATCTAAGCTGGAAGGAATAGCCGGTGGAGCGTTCCAGACAAGATAGGAACGGCAAATGCCGGCGACGTGAAAGAATTGTGAGGCAATGTTAAAGAATCCAAGGCGTGGCCAGGGCGCGTTCGCTTAAATGAATTAGACTAAAGTGTTGGTTTCTAGCGAAATTGTATTAAGTATTACAGGTAGTATTCCATCGCCCGGATTTAACTTCCAGACCATAGAAATTGAAAAATTTAAGCCTAAAATCCGCCGCACTGGCATTCATTATTTTATTGGTCACGACCGGCGCTCTGATCGTGGTGGCGGGATACGTCACCTTGCACAATGTGCGTGATATCGAAACCAAATGGTCCATCTTTCAGGCCGGGCGATCTGAAAAGGTGCGCGCCGTCAATGCGCTGAGGCGCGAACTTGGTTACGGCGGGATGATCCATAATTTCAAAAACTTTATCCTCCGCCGAGATGTATCCCTCGAACACGCTGTCGATACCAAGCTGGGCGGCGCACAGGCGATCATTACCCAGTATCGCTCCTTGGGCGCCGACCCGACCGAAGAAAAGGCGCTGGCCGATATCGAAAACGTGCTCAGCGCCTATGGGGCGGCTCTCGTTCGGGCGGGCACAATGATTGCCGCAGGCGTCACCACCGGCATTATCGATCAGGCGGTAAGGGTGGATGATAGCCCGGCGTTGGAAGGCTTGAAGACGCTCGACATCGAACTTTCACGCCAACGGGAAATTACTACCAGCGCCAGGGGCAAATCCCAATTCGTCAGCGATCTGCGCCGTGCCATCGGTTACGGCGGCATGATTCATAATTTCGAAAACTTTGTCTTGCGCCACGATCAAGGCCTGAAATCTTCCGTAGAATTTGAACTCGGCTCCGCCATGCGGGCGCTGGACGGGTATGAAAATCTTGGCGTCTCCGCCGAAGAGCGGCGCGCGTTGGAAAATATCCGCGCGACCTTGGCCGCCTATGGCACGGCATTGACTAAAGCGGATGAAATGGCCCAGGCGAATGCTAGCCTTACGGCCATATACGCCGAAGCACGTGTGCCGGATGGCTCTGCCTTGGCAGGGATTGAAACCCTTGAGAGGGAAATCATCGCCGCCAACAACCGGGACGCGGAGCGGGTCACGCAATCGCTCGGCTTGGTTGCCGATGTCGCCGTCACCGCCGTCTGGATTTTAACCGCGTTGATCTTGATATTGATCGCCGCTTCGTTGATTTTGATCCGTGGGCGCGTGGTCGGCGCCCTAACGCACATGACGGATTTGATGACCCGGTTGGCGGAGGGTGATTTGAATATTCCGATCAGCCGGTCCAACCAGACCAACGAAATCGGCGCCATGGAAAATGCTCTGGTCTTTTTCCGCGACACCGCGATTGAGCGCATCAATGCGGAAGCCGCGCGGCTAGAGCAAGAAAAGCGATATCGGCTAATTATGGATACTGCCGCCGACGGCATTATCACGGCGAGTGACAGGGGTATTATCGAATTGGTCAATCCGGCAACCGAGAGTATGTTCGGCTACACCGCCGATGAACTCATCGGTCAATCAATCGATATATTGCTACCCGACACGGCCCCCGGAAATCACGTTCAATTTATTGACCAATATAATAAATCCGGCATTGCCCGGGTGATCGGCCTCAAAAACGAATTCGATGCACGCCACAAAGACGGGCGCGAATTCGCCATAGAATTGTCTGTTACCAAGCTGGAATTGGGCGCGCGCACTTTGTTCCCCGGCATCATCAGAGATATTCGCGAACGTAAGCTGGCCGAAGTGGTCAAGGATCAATTTGTATCCACCG
>JABMOP010000337.1 GCA_013204125.1 Rhodospirillales bacterium
CATCCACAAAGCCGATACCCTGGAAGAATTGGCCAAAGAAATAGAAGTCGATGCGCCGACATTTTTAAGCACCGTCGAAGCCTACAACAAAGCCTTGGGCGACGGGCTTAAAACCGATCCCGATTTCGGCAAACCGCTGACGCATCAAAGCCGTTCGACACAAAGCCCTATTACGCCATCCAACTCTTTCCGATGGCGCGCAAGAACTTCGGCGGCATCAAGACCGATATTAAATGCCGTATTCTCGATAAACATTTCGAACCCATCCAAGGGATCTTTGCCGCCGGTGAAGCGGCGGGCATGGCCGGCGGCCATATCAATGGGGCGGCGGCGCTGGAAGGCACCATGCTGGGACCGTCCATTTTCTCCGGAAGAGTTGCCGGCGGCTGGGCGGCATCCGAAGCCGGTTATGGCGACGGGTTCATCGGCACGCCCAATCGGCCCTGACAAAAGGAAAATTTAAGTATGGCGGATATCGAGGTTCCGGTTTTTGTCGTTGGCGGCGGCACGGTTGGTTTGTTTTTGGCCATGGAATTGGGGGCGCATGGCGTGCCGTTTCTTCTGGTCGATGCCAAGGACACGACTTCTACCCATCCCAAAGGCAGCACGGTTAATTCGCGTTCGATGGAACATCTCCGCCGCCTTGGCGCGGCCGCGGAGCTGCGTAAAATTGGCGTGCCGCCCGACCATCCGACCGACATCGCTTACGTCACTCGATTTAACGGCTTTGAGCTCGGTCGGATCGAAATGCCCAGCACAAATGACAAAATGGGCAATCCCGGCCCGTGGGGGCCGACCCAATTGACGCCGGAACCGATCCATCGCTGTAACCAGATGTATTTGGAACCGGTGCTTCGCGCTCATGCCGAAGCCCCTGCCACATCCGATTTACGTTTCGGCTGGAAAATGAACAGTTTCGAGCAGTTCGCGGACCATGTGGAAGCGGAAATCGAAGAGATTGCGACCGGCGCCACGCGATCGGTCCGGTCCGATTATATGGTCGCCTGCGACGGCGGCAACGGCATGGTGCGGCGCGAACTTGGTTTCAAATATGGCGGGCGCTCTTCGTCCGGTGACAGGTTTTATGATGGGCGCATGTTATCCATCTATCTGCGCGCGCCGAAGGTCTATGATATTTTGAATTTCCCGGTTGCCTGGCATTTTTTGACCATCAACTCGGATTTGCGCTTTGATTGCATATCTTTGGATTGCAAAGGCGAATTTGTCGTCCTCGCCCATGTCGATGACGAAACCCCGCCCGCAGACATCGATGCCCGCGCATTGTTCCACAAGACCATCGGCGCCGATGTCGATGCGGAAATCATTTCCGTTCAGGAATGGTGGGCGGGATTGGCCCTGGTTCTCGACAATTATCAAGACCGGCGCGTTTTCCTGGCCGGCGATTCGGTGCATCTGTTCACGCCGTCGGGCGGTTTCGGGTTCAACACCGGCATGGACGATGCCGCCAACCTCGCCTGGAAATTGGCCGCCGCCGTCCAAGGCTGGGGCGGGGCAAAATTATTGGAAACGTATGAGACTGAACGCCAACCCATCGGCGTCCGCAATACCACCGAATCAGGTAAATTGGCCGAACAAATCGCCAGCCTTCAAATCCCGCCGCATATCGAAGAAGAAAGCCCCGAGGGCGAAGCCGAACGCGCAGCTTTCCGGGTGGATGTAGAAAAATTCCGCGAAGAATTTGCTAGCCTCGGTATCCAGCTCGGCGCCCGTTACGACGGATCACCGATTATCGTCAGCGACGGAACGACGCCGCCGCCCGACGATGCAAAAGCCTATATTCCATCGGCGGTGCCCGGCGGCCGCGCGCCCCATTACTGGATTGGCGAGAAACAATCTCTATTCGATACATTCGGCCCCGGTTTCACGTTACTCCGGATCGGCAAAAACGCGCCGGACGGAAGCGGCCTCGAAGACGCTGCAAAAACGCGCGGCATCCCGTTCACGACCGTGGATATTCCCGAACCCGCCATGTTGGAGCTTTACCAAAGCCCACTTGCGCTGATCCGACCGGACCAGCATGTGGCGTGGCGCGGCGATAGTGCGCCCGATGATCCCGGCGCAATGTTGGATATCGTCACCGGGCATTGATCGGATTGGCGCGCGGCGCGTCAAGCGGTCAGCACGATCTTACCGAGGACTTCGCCGCCTTCTAAAAGCCGGTGCGCCTCGGCGGCTTCGGACATTGGCAGACGCGCGCCGACGCTCGGCTGAATTTTCCCATCGCCCAGCATGTCGATCACTTCGCGCGTAATTTTTCGCAATACCGGCTGGTCGCTATCCAAGGTGTGGATGTTGAAGACGCGCACGCCTGCGCTTTTGCTCGACAGTTCGCGCAGTTCGCCGAAAATGTCCTTGTCCGGCATCGGATTGAACACATTGTAGGCGATGGCGGTTCCAAAATCGGCCAGCATGTGCACACATTCAACGAAATTGTCACCGATGGCGTGATCGAATGACGCATCAACGCCGCGGCCATCGGTAAGCGCCATCACGCGCTCGGCCACCGGCTCGTCTTTATAATAGACGATGTGATCGACCCCCTGCGCGCGCGCATATTCGGCCTTGGCTTCGGAACTGACACTGCCGATCACCGTGATGCCGCCTGCTTTGGCCAAATCTGTTAGTGCGCCGGCAACCGAGCCCGCCGCCCCGGTCACGAATATACTTTGTGCGCTCGCGGCAATCCCCAAACCATGTAGCATCGCATGGGCGACGACATAGGTCGGCAACACGGCCGCCCGTTCGAAATCGACATCATCCGGCAGCGCATGCACAGACCTTTCGGAAACGGCAATCAATTCGGTGTAGCAGCCGCCGCGCACCGATAGCTCGCGCGCGCTCAGTAATACCGGTTGGCCCGGCTGGAATTCGGTCACATCCTCACCGATCGCTTCGACGATGCCGGTCAACTCGTTGCCGGGGCTTGCCGGCAGCGGCGGGCTCCATTTATAGACACCCGTTCGGATCAGGACGTCGGGCATGCTCACCGCCATTGCCCGGGTACGGATCAGAACCTCTCCCCGACCGGCGACTGGGTCCGGCAGTTCCACCAGCTTCAGAACCTCGGGGCCACCCGGCTCATAGAATATAACACTTTTCATTTAAGGATTCCCGATGCCGAAATTTCACAAATACACTTCACCGGAAATTTACGTTCATTGATAGGTTTGAAGCAATGCGTAAAGCCGGGCGCCGTTAAACGTCTGCTTCTGACCCGAAGCGAAATTGGGGCGTTCCAACTTGAACGATTGCGGCTACAGTAAACCATCGACCGGTCCAACATCGGGAAATTAAAATGCGTCGAAGGTTTATATATCTCTTATCGGCCTTCTTATTTCCGGTGACTTCTTTCTCTGCCGATTGGCAATCGCCGATTGCCCGCGATCATCCGCTTGCCGGTAAAATATGGGCGCCCGTTACCAGGACATTTGCCGCGCCTGATAAGGTAGCGGCCGAGGCGGCAAAGGCGGTCTATGTGCTGCTTGGCGAGAAGCATGACAACCGTGACCACCATCTGCTGCAGGCTGCAATCCTAGGCCGGGTGATCCAATCGGGGCGGCGTCCGGCGGTGGTGTTTGAAATGATCGGAGAGGACCGCCAGGCGGATATCGCAAAATGGCGCCGGACGAAACCCGCCGATGCCGGCGGTTTGGGTGCGGCGCTCGATTGGGCCGGTTCCGGTTGGCCGCCATGGGCCGATTATCGGCCAATCGCAGAGGCGGCGTTAAAGGCGGAGCTGCCGATACGTGCCGGGAACTTGCCCGGGCGCCTTGCCAGGGAAATCAGCCGAAAGGGGCTCGGCGTCATTGACCCGGCGCGCAAGGTTCGTCTTGGTCTCGGCCAGCCCGTGCCGGACAGGGAAGGCGCGGCCATCCGGCAAACATTATTCGAAGCCCATTGCCGGCTGATGCCGAAATCGGCAATGGCTCCCCTGGTCGCCGTGCAGCGGGTCCGGGACGCGTTCCTGGCCGACAATCTTATCGCCGCCGCCGGCCAGCCCGGGATTAGCGGCGCCCTACTGATTGCCGGTAACGGCCATGCCCGCAAAGATTTCGGGGTGCCAAGGCATCTGCTTGGACGGGCCGCCGGCAGGCCGGTCCTCACCATTGCATTTCTGGAAGTCGAACCCGGCGTCACCACACCGGAAAACTACGGCGAAATTTTCGGTGGCAGGCTTCCGTTCGATTACGTTTGGTTCACGCCCAAGGCGAACGACCGGGATTACTGCGCCGAATTGAAGCAACGGTTTCGCGGCAAAGGGAAAAAACGGGATTAGCCGCCAACCGGACCCCCCCGCTAAACGCCCCGCCCCAAACTCGCCATCAACTCGCGCCATTCGCGCTTGCTCATTTGGCTGGTTTCCTGGGTCACAGCTTCGCCGGCCAGCAGCTTTTTAACCACTTCCATTGCGGCGGCCGATAGCTCGACCGCGCCGACCCGGTATTGCATGAACGCGTCATAGGCAATCGGCACCCAGCGTTTGAGGCTCTCCAGCATAGTGTCCGCATAAACGCGGATTTCATATTGGGCGTGGGCGTCGGCGCGAAGACTGAGAAAATGCATCAGATTATGCAGATCAATTTTCCAATACCATTGGGTATAGGTATTGAGGGTCAAATTCATGCGTGCCAATTCGCGGGCCAGACCGTCCTTATTTTCATCGACCACATTGCCGTCCGCATCTTCGTTGAGCATTTCGACGTAGTGGTCGTAGGTTTCCGTCGCGTCTTTCTGCAATATTTCCAGAACCCTTGCGGCTTCGATGCCTTGCAAAACATCGCCCCGCCCTTGGTGGTTGGATTTGGATTGCGCCGCCAATTGATCCTCGGTCGGGATATAGAATTCGCGGTCGAGCATCGAATAGCGCGCCGAATATTCGTTGACGTTGGCGGTGCGGTGCCTGATCCACTGGCG
>JABMOP010000338.1 GCA_013204125.1 Rhodospirillales bacterium
CCAGAAAATAGGATTGAATTGAGTGTCCGTACCCGCATCCATGAAAGCAATCTTCGCCGAAAAAGCCGGCGGCATCGAAGTTCTCAGCTATAGGGATATGCCTGTTCCGGATGCGGAGGCCGGCCAGGTGCTGGTGCAAATGGACGCCATCGGTGTCAATTTTGCCGATATCTATCAACGCAAGGGAACCTACAGGGCGCCGCCGCCGGTGATTCTCGGTAACGAAGGGGCGGGGCGCATTGTCGGGCTTGGGGCCGGCGCGGAACGCTTGGCGGTTGGCGACCGGGTTGCCTTCAGAGGCGCGCTCGGCGGCTATGCGGAATATGTCGCCGTCCCTGAGGACTGGGCCAACAAAATACCGGACGGGGTTCCAGACGAGGTTGCCGTCACTATGCAGGTGCAAGGCATGACCGCGCATTTTTTGAGCCTCGATGTGGGCAAGTTGGCGCCTGGGAAAAGCTGCCTCGTCCATGCCGGTGCCGGCGGTGTCGGACAGGTTTTGATTCAGATCGCAAAAATCATGGGCGCAAAAGTTTTCACCACTATCGGCAGCGCCGATAAGATTGATCTGGTGAAATCGATCGGCGCCGACGAAATAATTTTATATAGAGATGTCGATTTCGCCGAAGTCATATTGGAAGCTACGGATGGCGCCGGCGTCGATGCGGTGTTCGATGGCGTCGGCAAGGACACCATAGACGGCTCCATCCGGTCTGCCGGCTTTCAAGGTGTGGTGGCTTTGTTCGGCGATGCGTCTGGAAAGACACCGCCGATCGAGACCGGCGCGTTGGCGCCCAAATGCGTGTCCCTAACCCGCGTCGGATTGCAGCGCTTCATTCCCGATTGGCAAACCGTCGAGCGGCGCGTCGGCGATCTCGCCAAATGGTATCTGGAGGGCGCGCTTAAATTTGATATCGCCCGGCCGAGGCCGCTTGCCCAAGCCGCAGAGGTGCACCGAGCCTTGGAAGCCCGGCAAACCACCGGCAAGCAAATCTTGGTGCCTTAAAAGAGGAGCCTCGGCAGGAAGGTCGCAATGATCGGAAAGTTGATGATCAAGACCATGCCAAGCAGCATGATCATCCAATAAGGGGTTGAGCTTTTGAAAATCGTCATCACGCTCATATCCGGATCGATTTCGTGGATTGCCGATTTTACGGTGTAGACCAGCAGCCCGAAGGGCGGCGTCAGAAGGCCGGCTTCGATGGCGATAATTCCGATGATGGCGAAGGCAATCGGATCGTAGCCCAATTTAACGGCGATCGGCGAAAAGATGGCGACGGTCAGCAGCATGATCGAAATAGAATCGATGATCATGCCGAGGGCGAACCAGATCAGGACCATGACGCTGATGATTACCCCCGGCGACATGCCCGACCCGAGGAACAGACTTTCGATGGCGTTGGCCATACCGGTCATCGCGAGGGTGCGCGAATAGAGCGCCGCCGTGACCAATAGCAATAAAATCGGCGCCGAGGTGCGGCCGACCGACAATATAGAATCTATGACGTCCTGGTAGCGCATGCCCTTGGAAAGGCCGAGCACCAGTCCGATAAAGGCGCCGGCGCCGGCGCCTTCGGTCGGCGTGAAGACGCCGAACCAGATACCGCCCAACACGGCAACGATAACTAAAATGATGCCGACAAAGCTGGAAATGAATTGTCCGGTTGAGACATCATCTTCGGCACTTGCGTTCGCATCGCCGGCCTGCTCAATGCCGCCGCCAACGAGTTCCGGCTTTAGGAGCGCTGCAAAAAAGACGTAAATAATAAAAAGCGTCGCCAACATCAGACCCGGGAACACACCCGCGGCAAAAATCTGGCCGATGGATTTCTCGGTCAGGATGCCCCATACGATCATGAGAACACTGGGCGGGATCAACATGCCCAGACAACTCGACCCGGCGATCGTGCCGAGGGCAAATCCTTTGTTATAATTGTATCGCCGCATTTCCGGGTAGGCGATACGGGAGAACGCGGCGGCCGAGGCGATACTGACGCCGGTGACGAACGAGAACAGCGCGTTGCCGAGGACCGTCGCGATTGCCAAGCGGCCCGGTATTTTTTTGAGCCCCTTATTGATGCCGCGGTAGACATCGGTAATGGCGCCGGACTTGCCGATGAATTCTCCCATCAGCATAAAGAGCGGGATGACGGCGAAAACATAATCTCTAATCGCCTCATAAGCAGTCGCCGCCAACATCGTTTGCACCGTATGAAAGGCGTTGGCATCGGCGCCGGTCACCATGAAAATGCCGAGCGAGCTGGTCATGCCGAGGGCGATGGCGATGTGCACGCCAATAGCGACG
>JABMOP010000339.1 GCA_013204125.1 Rhodospirillales bacterium
GCCTTGGAGAGAGTATCTTTGAACGTTGTCGCCACCGAAACACTATCGAACACCGCATCGACGGCAACATTTTTAAAGCCGGCAAGGACTTCCTGTTCATAAAGCGGGATACCCAGCTTTTCATATGTTTTTAGAATTTCCGGGTCCACGTCATCGAGGCTATTAGGGCCATCGAGGCCGGATTTCGGCGCCGAATAATAATAGGCATCTTGATAGTCTATGGCCGGATAATCGACTTTTGCCCATTCTGGCTCTTCCATTTTGAGCCAATGACGATAGGCTTTTAAGCGCCATTCCAGCAGCCATTCCGGTTCATCCTTCTTGGCCGAAATGAAGCGAACGGTATCTTCGCTCAGCCCTTTAGGCGCGGTATCGGCATCGACATCGGTGACAAATCCGTATTTATATTTTTGCTCCGCCGTGGCCTTAACTTGTTCGACGGTTTCTGAGACTGCGGGCATTAATCTATTTTCCTCAATTATCGATTTCTAAAATTCTACTGAACGGCATCTAAGGATTTTTTGGGTATCCCGGCGGCCGCCCGCTCACCCTGCAAACGCGTGATTTCCTGGACCAATCGGTCGGCGGCAAAATTAACTTCGTCGGTGGTTGTGAAACGGCCCAGGCCAAAACGCAGGCTGCTTTCCGCCATATCATTAGAAAGGCCGATCGCGCGGAGCACGTATGAAGATTCGTCCGAAGCCGACGTACAGGCGGAACCCGAAGATAAAGCCAGGTCCGGCACGGCGGCCATAATGTCCTCGGCGCGGACGCCTTCGACGCTGATATTCAAATTGCCCGGCACGCGGTGGCTTAATGTTCCGTTGACGTGAATACCCGGAAGCGCAACTTGGAGCCGGCCCAATAAATGGTCGCGCATTTCAGCCAGCCGCCGAGGTTCGTCCGCCAGCGCCGCCAATCCAAGTTCCGATGCCTTCCCAAGCCCGACGCACAAAGGCGCCGGCAATGTGCCGGAACGAATGTTCTTTTCCTGCCCGCCGCCGCTGAACAATGGACTTAAGCGGACACCCGGCTTTTTTCCGATATAAAGAGCACCGATGCCCATCGGACCAAAATATTTGTGGCCGGTGAGGCTAAGAAGATCGATGTTCATCGCCTTGACATCGATTGGTATTTTTCCGACCGCTTGCGCCGCATCGGTGTGCAGAAAGACCCCGCGTTCTCGGCAGATCGCGCCAATCTCGGCCATCGGCTGAATTGTGCCGATCTCGTTCTGCACGGTCATGATGGTAACTAATACGGTTTGATCGGTGATGGCTTCGCTGAGCGCGCCCAAATCGATCAAGCCATCGCTGCCGACCTCTAGATAGGTGACGTCCGTTCCTTCTTTTTCCATCTGGAACGTAGAATCGAGCACACACATATGTTCCGAGACACAAGTGACGATGTGGTTTTTCTTTTGCCGGTAAAAACGCGCGGTACCTTTGATCGCCAGATTATTGGATTCGGTCGCCCCGGATGTGAAATAGACCTCATCCGCCTCGGCGCCGATGATATCGGCAATTTGCCGGCGGGCGATTTCAACCGCTTCGGCGGCTTCCCAGCCGAGCATGTGCGATCCGGAATGTGGGTTGCCGAATTTTTCCCCGAAATAGGGCAACATGGCATCCAATACGGCGGGATCAACCGGTGTCGTTGCATGGTTGTCCAGGTATATGGGCCGTTTTTTATGTATATTATTCATATTCATTTCCAGCTATTTACACAGGTCAGGCTGCCGAAGCCCGGCGCGCATTACCGCTTTCGCCGTTGCCGAGCCGACCGCAGATTTCGCCCCAAACCTCAACAAAACGGTCCACATCTGCGTCTTGAGTTGTCCAGCCGAGACTGACGCGGATGGCCTCCGCGGCTTTTGTTTCGGGGATACCCATGGCTTCCAATACGTGCGACGGCTGAACCTTGCCGGAAGAACATGCCGCACCCGAAGAAACCATGACGCCTTCCAGATCAAATGCCATGACCTGAGTTTCCGCTGAAACACCCGCCATGCCGATGCAGGACGTATTGCCGATCCGGGGACCGGCAGCACCATAAAGAAGCGCACCCGGCTTTTCAGCCGAAATACGGCTTTCCATATCGTCTCTCAAATTTTGCAAACGGGCGGCCTCAGCCATCCGATCAATGGCAATGGAAGCGGCGGTCCCAAATCCGACGGCAAACGGAATATTTTCAGTGCCGGCGCGGTGCCCGCGTTCTTGCCCGCCGCCTTTTAAGAGGGGCGATATTTTGGCGTCGTCGCCGACAATCAGCGCGCCGATGCCCTGAGGCCCACCAATTTTATGGGCCGAAAGGGTGATTAAATCAGCGCCAAAATCATCCATATTCAATTCTATTTTCCCGGCCGCCTGAACGGCATCGCAATGAAAAAGCGCACCCACATCCCGGCACAAATCTGCAATTTCGGATATCGGCTGGATCACGCCGGTTTCGTTATTTGCCGCCATGACAGACAC
>JABMOP010000029.1 GCA_013204125.1 Rhodospirillales bacterium
AAGCCGTTGGGTTAATTCTTCAATATGAATATCTGGATTGATGGCGTTTGCGGCAATTTTTGCGCTTTTCGTTTTTGCCATTCCAATGCGTTCCGTGGTGTGAACCACTTGGCGCTGCAAGTTGGATAGATCAACCACATCTCCATCGATGATGCCGATTGTGCCAACGCCGGCGGCGGCAAGATAAAGGATGACCGGCGATCCCAGCCCGCCGGCGCCGATCACCAGAATGCGGGCTTCCAAAAGCTTGGTCTGTCCCGGCCCGCCGACTTCCGGCAGCAAAATGTGCCGCGCATATCGTTCGACTTGTTTGTCGTCCATGGAGTGAACTCCGCCCCGGCTTTAATCTAAAAAATTAAAGCCCTTCAAATAGCTCGGTTGATAGGTATCTTTCGGCGAATGACGGAAGTATTGCAACGATGACCTTGCCGGCCATTTCCGCGCGCTTGCCGACTTCCAATGCGGCGGCAATGGCGGCGCCCGACGAAATCCCGACCGGCAGGCCTTCGATGCGGGCAGCGCGCCTGGCCGCCGCGAATGCCGTCTCATTACTGATTTGGAGCACTTCGTCGATCAGATCAACATCCAGATTATCGGGAACGAAACCCGGTCCGATGCCTTGAATTTTATGCGCCCCCGGCACGCCGCCCGAAAGAATTGCGCTGTCTTCGGGCTCTACCGCAATGATTTGAAAATCGGGATTGCGTTCTTTTAAGCCCCTGGCGATACCGGTTAGGGTGCCGCCTGTGCCGACGCCCATAACCGCGGCATCGACACGCCCGCCGGTGTCCCGCCAAATTTCTTCGGCGGTGGTTGTCTGGTGGATTTCGGGGTTGGCCGGGTTTGAGAACTGCCCCGGCATCATGGCGCCCGGATGCTCGGCCAAAATTTCTTGCGCTCGGGCGATGGCCCCCGGCATACCCTTGGACGGCGGCGTGGTTTCAATTTTCGCGCCAAGCAGGGTCGCCATCTTGAGACGTTCATCGGACATGCTTTCGGGCATGGTGAGGATCAGTTTATAGCCTTTTGCCGCGCAGACGAAGGCCAGGGCGATCCCGGTATTGCCCGAGGTTGGCTCGACAATAACGGCGCCGGGTTTAAGCTGTCCGGCGCGTTCCGCCGCGTCGATCATGGCAAAACCGACCCGATCCTTGACCGAAGCCAGGGGGTTGAAAAATTCGCATTTGCCGACGATTTCGGCGCCGCAGCCATCTTCGGCGGCCATACGGCTTAAGCGGACAAGGGGCGTTGCGCCTATGGTATCGACAATACTGTCATAAATCCGACCGCGGTATTCGCCGCTTTTTCCGCCAACGCTCATTGAAACACCCATTTTAAGCCGGCCGGTTTAGATCGAGAAATCGAGGTACTGGCGACCTTCGCTTTCGACGCCCTGACGATGCGCGAAATTACACAATTCGTCGACCGATAATTTCTCCAGCCGGGCCATCATTTCTTCTTGCAGTTCAGACCAGATCGGCCGGACTACTTTTTCTGCCAGTTCCGAGCCGTCCTCGTTTTCCAGTGGGTCAGACGCGGTTTCAAGTGTGCGGACAACGCGGATAATTTCGCCGACCGAGACGCGCCTTCGTTCGCGCGCCAGGCTGTAGCCGCCGCGCGGGCCGCGCACACCGACCAGAATATCAGCCCGAACCAAGCGTTGCAGAACTTGCTCCAGATAGCGGCGCGGGATCCCCTGGCGGCGGGTGATTTCCTTGCTTTGCACCGGCTGGCCGCCGGAATGATAGGCAATATCGACAACGGCCTCGATTGCGAACAGCACTTTTCTGGAAAGTTTAAACATGTTTCCTACTTGGATATTTGCTCGGCGCCGCCGGTTGAGCCGAAGCCTCCGGCGCCGCGTTCGGTGGTTGTCAACGTGTCTGTTTCTGCCCACTGGATCTGGGAAACGGGGGCCACGATCAATTGGGCGATGCGCATCCCGCGCTCGATATGGAAAGGCTTTGACCCATGGTTAATCATAATTGCACCGATTTCCCCGCGGTAATCTGCATCGACCGTACCCGGCGCATTCAGCACTGTAACTCCGTAGCGAATGGCGAGGCCTGAACGCGGGCGCACCTGCGCCTCAAAACCGGGCGGCAGCGCAATGGCATAGCCGGTGGGGATGATTTGCCGCTCCCCCGGCGCCAAATCTATCGGCGCTTCAATAGCGGCCATGAGATCATGGCCCGCCGATTGCGGCGTCGCGGCTTCCGGCAATGGCAAATCAGCGGCGTGGGGTAGGCGCTGAATGGCGACGGATAAGGCGCCCATCAGCTTTTAGTCTCTAAATGGTGGGAGATGCGGTCGATTAGCCGTACGCTAACTTCGTCCTTTGACATGGTCGGCCAATCCTCAACACCGTCTTCGTCAATGACGTGCACCGTATTGGAATCGCCGCCGAAAGTGCCTGATCCAAGCCCGACATCGTTGGCGATGATCCAATCGCAGCCTTTGTCGCGGCGTTTGCCGATCGCATTTTCAACCACATTCTCTGTTTCAGCGGCAAAGCCGATAACCAAACCCGGCCTGCTTTTTCGGGCGCCGCTGAGGGTCGCCAAAATATCAGGATTTTCCGTTAATTTGAGAACCGGTGCTTTGCCGTTCTTCTTAATTTTATGTGCCGGTGGCGCATCGATCCGCCAATCGGCCACCGCTGCCGCGCAAATGGCGATGTCGGCCGGTAGTTCCGTCTGGCAAGCTTCCAACATTTCAACCGCCGATGATACATGGCGCACAATTACGCCCGTCGGATCAGGCAACCCAGTTGGCCCACTGATGAGAACCGTATCGGCGCCGGCGTCTGCGAGCGCCCGGGCGATGGCGTGCCCTTGGCGCCCGGATGAATGGTTGGCGAGATAACGAACCGCATCAACCGCTTCATGGGTCGGCCCGCTGGTAACAATGGCACGCATTCCGCTGAGCCGGGCGCTCCTGGTCAAAGCGCTTTCGATGGTATCGGCGATGACGCCAGGTTCGGCCATCCGCCCAAAGCCAAATTCGCCGCAGGCCATATCACCCTCGGCCGGCCCGATCCGCCGGATGCCACGCCCTTCAAGGACGCGCATGTTTTCCTGGGTTGCCGGGTGGTCCCACATGGCGACGTTCATCGCGGGTGCAACCAATACAGGTTTATCGGTAGCCAACAAGGCAGTGGTCGCCAGATCGTCGGCAATGCCGGTGCGCATTTTAGCAAGGATATTTGCAGTTGCCGGGGCCACCACCAGAAGATCCGCGTCCCGTGATAACTCGATATGGCCCATCTCGTTTTCATCGGTTAATGAAAAAAGGTCCTGATAGACTTTGTCACCAGAGAGCGCGCCTAAGGATAAAGGTGTCACAAACTTCGCGCCGCTTTCCGTAAGCACGCACCGAACATCAATATGGCGCGCCTTTAGAATGCGAATTAACTCGAGACATTTATAGGCCGCTATGCCCCCAGAAATGACCAAAAGCACGCGTTTCACAACATCCATGGGGATTACCGATTAATATACGTTATGATTCTGTAATTAATGTATCCCCTCGGTGCCGCTTTATCAAGTGGGCGAATGCTTATGATTCTAAGGTGTTTAATAGATTAAGAGCAGTGTCAGGACCAAAATAGCGATCACCACCAGATAAAACCGCGACGAAAGCATGGGCGCGCCCTGCTGGCGCCCCGACATGTGGCGCATTTGGCCGGAATCTATTTTTAGGCCCCTATGGGCGATGGCAGAGGCGCTTTTTTCGATATCCGATATCACCCGCGGTAGCCGCCGGAGCCCGGAAGCAACCTCGTCCACCACTTCGGCCAGGCGCGCATCAACGCCCATGTATTTTTCCGTCCAGTCCTCAATCATCGGCTGAGCCAGGAACCACATATTTGCTTCGGGGCTTAATATCCGCCCGACGCCCTCGGCGACCAGCATGGTTTTCTGTAAAAGCAAAAGTTGCGGTTGGGTTTCCATCTCGAAGGTTTCGGTTACTTGAAACAGTTGCGACAACAAACGGGCGATGGATATTTCATTTTGCGGTTTGTCGAGGATTGGCTCTGCAATCGATCTACACGCCTGGGCGAAGGCTTCAACAGATTTCTCGGCCGGTACATATCCGGCTTCGAAATGAATTTCCGCCACGCGGCGATAGTCCCGGTTTAGGAAACTCATCAACATTTCGCCCATATAGCGCCGCGACGGCTTGTCCAACCGGCCCATAATGCCGAAATCGACGGCAATTATTTCGCCGGCGGCGCCGACGAATAAGTTGCCGGGGTGCTGGTCGCCATGGAAATAACCGTCCCGGAAAACTTGCTTGAATAATGCCGCCGCCGCGGTCTTTAAAATTTCGTCGGGATCAAAACCAGCCTCGATCAGTCGCTGGCGCTCGTCAATTGGAATGCCTTTCACACGTTCGAGGCATAGAACGCGCCGTGCGGTCCGCCGCCAATCAACGCCGGGCACCCGAAATGTCGTATCGCCGGCAAAATTCTCGGCCAATTCTTCGGCCGCCGCCGCTTCCATACGCAAATCCATCTCCATGCGCACGGTTTCTTCGAAAGTGCGGATGACTTCAAGCGGCCTTAGGCGCCGAAGGTCCGGGCGGGTTTGTTCGACCAGCCGGGCAATCCAGCGAAATAGCTGCAGATCCCTTTCAAACGCTTTTTCGATACCGGGCCTCAGCACTTTTACGGCGACGTTTTGGCCTTCAATGGTAACCGCCATATGAACCTGCGCGATCGAAGCTGCGGCGATTGGCGTGTCGTCAAACGAGGAAAATAATTCGGGTACATCCGCATCAAGTTCAGCCAATATTGTGGCCCTGGCTTCGGCGCCGCTGAACGGCGGTAAATTATCCTGCAGCTCGGATAAATCGGCGGCCACATCATCCCCAAACAAATCGGAGCGTGTGGAAAGCGCCTGGCCGAGCTTGATGAAGCTGGGGCCGAGTTCCTGTAGCGCTTGTGCCAGGCGCTGGCCGGGGCGCCCTGAGCCTTTTTTCAGCGCCATCAGCTTGACGACGGTCACCAGCCCCGGCGCCACACCGGCTTCTTCCAGAGGGAACAAAGCATCGTGCCGCGCCAGGGTCCGCGCGATTCTAAACAGGCGGAATATGTTCCGGGCCGAAGAAATCATGTCATACAATCATCGTTAAATACGCCGCGCCCAGTGAATGGCGGCGATGCCGGCGCTTAAATTACGGTATCCGCCGCCGTGCAGTCCTGCGCTGTCGATCAGGGCGGCGAATTCATCTTGATCGGGGAAACGGCGGATGCTTTCGGCTAAATACCGATAGGCGTCTTCATCGCCGGCTACCATGCGTCCCAAAAGCGGCAGCACATTGAACGAATAGCTATCGTAAAGCGCACCAAGGGCGGGAATGGCAATATGGCTGAATTCGAGACAGAAGAAACGCCCGCCCGGACGCAGCACGCGCGCCGCCTCGATGAGCGCGACGTTCAGGCGACTGACATTGCGAAGACAAAACGCGGTGACGTAGACATCGGCGAAGCCATCTGCAAAAGGAAGCTGTTCCGCATCGCCTGAAATCCACTCCACGCCACTTACATGGCCGCGGTCGAGCGCCCGATCCCGTCCGGCAGATAGCATTTCGTCATTAATATCGGAAATCACCACCTTATCGCCCCCGGCGCCTAATATTCGAAACGCAATATCGCCGGTGCCGCCGCCGACATCGATGATAGTCTCGCCCGGTCTGGGGTTTAATTGGCGGACCAGTTCGGCCTTCCACAATCGGTGTACGCCCGCGCTCATCAAGTCGTTCATAAGATCGTAGCGCCCGGCCACGCTGTTGAATACATCGCGCACTAGCCCCGCCTTTTCGCCAAGCGCCACTTTGCGGTAGCCGAAATCAGCTTGCATCAAATCGTCGTCGCCGGGATCGATATTTTGTGTATTTTTTGACATCGAAAGGACCATAGCCGAAGACGCCCGAAACCGCTACTTTGTTACATGCCCGAATTGCCCGAAGTTGAAACCGTGCGCCGGGGGCTGGCGCCGGTGCTGGAAAATGCCCACCTCAAGACCGTCGTTGTACGCCGTGAAAAGCTGCGCATACCAATACCGGGCGATCTTGCGTCCAGGTTAGAAGGCGCGCGCGTTGTCACAATTGGGCGGCGCGCAAAGTATCTATTGTTGGAAATGGATAACGCCGCCGTCGCGCTCATTCACCTAGGTATGAGCGGACATATGACGATATATAAGGAGCCGCCGCCACCGCCCGGTCCGCACGATCATGTTGATTTTATCACCGAAAACGATGTGTGCGTGCGATTTACCGATCCGCGCCGGTTTGGCCTGATTACGTTGGACACAAGCGATCATGTGCATGAGCATAAATTGCTCCGCCATTTAGGCCCCGACCCGCTTTCCAATGAATTTAACGCCATCGAATTGGCGGCCCGTCTTAAGGGCCGCGCCACGTCTATTAAAGGCGCCCTTATGGACCAAAAAACAGTTGCCGGGCTCGGCAATATATATGTATCGGAAAGCCTCTTTCGCGCAGGCATATCGCCCAAGCGCAAAGCCGCCAGCGTACAGGGGGGCCGCGCTGAAAAACTGGCGGCGGCGATCCGCGAAGTGTTAACCGACGCGATCTCTGCCGGCGGCTCTTCCTTGCGCGATCATGTTTCACCGGACGGCGAGCTTGGCTATTTTCAGCACCAGTTCGGCGTCTATGGACGCGAAGGAGAGCCATGTCCCGGTTGTACGTGTGATTGGGCCAAATCCGGTGGCATTCGCCGTTTTGTGCAATCGGGCCGCTCCACTTATTATTGTCCGGCGCGGCAAAGATAGGGTAGCTATCATTGAAGGCGAATTTATGAAAATTAAGACCAACATTTTGCGGCGCTGCCGGCCCGGCCTTTTATTGGCCGCCATGATCTTTGTGCCCTTGCCGGCGGCGGCCCAATTCATGCCTGGTATTGCCGATCTTCCGATCATGGCCGGGCTCAAACCTGATAGCGCCGGTCCGGTCATATTTGATACGCCCCAGGGCCGCATTGTGGTTAGTTCCGCCACCGGCCGCATCGCAGAGGAAGCGGTTCTTAGATTCTATTCAAACACCCTTCCGCAACTGGGTTGGTACCGACAATCGGCGCTCGAATTCACCCGCGCCGGCGAAAATTTGAAGCTCGAAGTCCTGCCGTTGGGCGGTGGGCGGATCGTTCTCAAATTTATGGTGGCGCCCAGCGCCGGACGGGTCCGCTAAATTATAGTTTCGTCAAGCATTCCTGGGGGTTGACGCCGGTGCAAGCCCCTTATATAACCCGCCTCTGCCCGTAATAATAAATCCAAAATTGAAAGAGAACAGATGGCCAATATCAGGTCTTCAAAGAAACGTATCCGCCGTACCGAGCGGCAGACCGAAGTGAACCGTAACCGAATGAGCCGGATGCGCACCTTCCTGAAGAAGGTCGAGTTGGCTATCCAAGGTGGTGACGCCGCTGCGGCGAAAGAAGCTTTAATCGCCGCGCAACCGATCCTCATGCGCAGCGCACAAAAAGGTCTTCTGCATCGAAATACCGCATCCCGCACGATGTCGCGGCTTTCGGCGCGGGTCAAAGCGCTAAGCGCTTAAGTCCAAAATTATGGTCCGGGTTGGGACCAGTGAAGCCGCATTTATCAAAGTGCGGCTTTTTTATTTTTGAGGGACGGCAAAATTTTAAATTGCTTCGGCTGTCAAGAAAATTATTTTCGACGTTCTCTATACGGTCCTATTGAATCAATTTTTCTAGCCGAGTAAATTCCACCATCACCATTTAATGAAATTGCAAAGATTACGAACCGGGCATAACTTAAAAAATAACTTTGCTCGGAACTGCTTTTTGCATTAGCTCAATAAAATAATCGTGAAAAATAATTGTGTTCAGATAAAAGAATAAGAAAAAGATTAGGAGTAAAAAATGGCTCCCAATAATAACAAAAATGCTAGGAGGGGAATGGTCGGATGAAAATTAGCCCAGCGGGCAATTTTATAAGCTCGTAAATCCGACTACTCTGGGGGGGCAAATATCTTCTTAGATTTTGCCTCTGGAAATTTGTTTTGGATGCTTTGATGCAGGTTGGCGGGCCAGTGCGTCATGATGCAGCGTCCAACGGTTTTAAATTTTGCAGGGCTGGCATGTAGATGAATCAGGGACGCGACGAAGACCAACTTCAAACTGAATGGTACCGGGTTTCGAGCCGATTAAAAGCTGAGATTGGTGAAACCGCCTTTGAAAATTGGGTCAAACCTATTTCTGTTACGGCGATAGAAGGCTCGGAGGTGCGTCTTAGCATCCCTAGCCGATTTATGCGTGACTGGGTTGAAGCAAATTATCTGGATAGATTGAAGGAACTCTGGACCGGTGAGAATTCAGGGATTCACTCGGTTCAAATACGTATTTCACCTAAATCAAAACGCCCCGCCGATGAAACTGAAGGCGACAATTCAAATTCTGCGGCGGTCGAAAATAAAACTCAAACCGCCGCCACTGAAGCTGCCACAAACGATGGAGCGACAGCCGCTAATAAACCCGGCTGGCTGGCCGGCAATGATATTAAGGCGCCGCTGGATCCGCGCTTTTTATTCTCGAAATTTGTTGTTGGTAAGCCGAACGAGTTTGCCTATGCAGCCGCTCGGCGCGTCGCCGAAGCCCAATCGGTGCCGTTCAATCCGTTATTCCTCTATGGCGGCGTCGGGCTTGGTAAAACCCATTTGATGAATTCGATTGCTTGGGAAATTCAACAGCGCGATCCTTCGCGGACGGTGATGTACCTGTCTGCGGAAAAATTCATGTACCGGTTCGTGCGCGCTTTACGCGAACAGAATACGGTGGATTTCAAAGACCAGTTCCGCTCGGTCGATGTTTTGATGATTGATGATGTCCAATTCATCGGTGGCCGGGATGCGACCCAAGAAGAATTTTTCCATACTTTTAATGCCCTGGTGGATCAAGGCCGGCAAATTATCTTATCGGCCGATAAATCCCCTTCTGATTTGGAGGGCGTGGAAGAAAGGCTCAAATCAAGGCTCAATTGCGGGTTGGTTGCAGATATTCACGCCACCACTTACGAGCTTCGCTTGGCGATCTTAGAATCCAAGGCAGAACAAATGCAACTTGAGGCTCCGAGAACAGTGCTGGAGTTCCTGGCGCATAAAATCACTTCCAATGTTCGCGAATTGGAAGGTGCACTTAACCGGGTTGCGGCCCATACACAGCTGATAGGCCGCGATTTGACGTTGGAAACCACGCAAGAGGTCCTGCATGATCTGTTGCGGGCCAATGATCGCCGGGTGACCATCGAAGAAATTCAAAAACGGGTGGCGGAACATTTCAATATCCGCGTTTCGGACATGCATTCGGCACGCCGCGCCCGTTCGGTTGCCCGTCCGCGCCAAGTGGCGATGTATCTAGCTAAGCAGCTTACGTCGCGCTCTTTGCCGGAAATCGGTCGAAAATTTGGCGGTCGAGATCACACCACGGTCATGCACGCGGTTAAAAAAGTGGATGAATTGTGCGATCACGATTCCACCTTTGCCGAAGATGTCGAGCTTCTGCGCCGTATGCTTGAGGGTTAATAACGGTAGCCTGACACCGCCCGCGACCCATATTCCTCCTGCTGATTAAATTAACCCTATTCTCCGGGCGAAAAGGCTTCAGATTCCAACCGTTTTTGCTATAATAAATGGCGAATCGGCCGGTTGATTCTACCGGCCTGTTACTGTGGTCGATAGTGCAGAAATGCGCTCAAATAAGTTCGGTACAATTTCGGTAACGGAGCGTTGAAAAACCGTTGCAAACCCACAAATTTCAGTGATGGGAACACAAATTAACCATGAAGATCATTATCGAGCGCGGTCAATTACTGAAGGTATTGACGCATATTCAGAGTATTGTTGAGCGGCGTAACACCATCCCGATTTTATCGAATGTGAAATTTGATGCAGCCGATGGCCAGTTAGGTCTCAATGCTACCGATATGGACCTAGATATCGTTGAAACAATCCCTGCCGAGGTTGCATCGCCGGGTTCGACCACTGCGCCCGCCCATACCTTGTTTGATATCGTCCGCAAGTTGCCCGAAGGCGCTCAAGTGGAACTTGAAAGCAGCGGTGATGACGGTCAGCTTAGTATCCTTGCCGGGCGTTCGCGTTTCACACTGACCTGCCTGCCGACCGAAGATTTTCCGGTTCTTTCGGGCGGCGATCTTCAGCACAGTTTCTCGGTTTCGGCGGCCGATCTTAGAAACCTTGTTGATCGCACCCGTTTCGCGATCTCCACCGAAGAAACACGTTATTACCTGAACGGCATCTATCTCCATACGGCCAATACCGATGGTGTATCGGTGTTGCGCTCGGTGGCCACCGATGGCCATCGGCTTGCAAGTGTTGATATCCCACTGCCGGATGGCGCCGCCGGAATGCCGGGTGTGATCGTGCCGCGCAAAACCGTGACGGAGCTTCGAAAGCTGATTGAAGATGTTGACGGCGATGTTGCTCTTTCGCTGTCGGATACGAAAATTCGCTTTGCCTTCGACAATGCGGTTCTCACATCGAAACTTATCGACGGTACTTTCCCCGATTACGACCGGGTCATACCATCCGATAACGACAAGGTGCTTGAAGTGGATGCCAAAATGCTGGCCGAAGCGGTGGACCGCGTATCCGCCATTTCGACTGAAAAATCGCGGGCTGTGAAGCTGAGCCTTTCCAGCGGCAGCCTCACCCTTTCGGCAAGCAGCCCCGATAACGATACTGCGGTGGAAGAACTGGCCGTCCAGTACGATGCCGGCGATTTGGAAATAGGTTTCAATTCACGCTATTTGCTCGATATCACCCAACAAATTGATGGTGGTTCTGCCAAATTGGTGCTGTCGGACGCTGCATCGCCGACACTGGTTCAGGATACCGGCGATTCAAGCGCCCTCTACGTCCTGATGCCCATGCGCGTGTGAGGGCGTGGCGCTGTATTCCATGAAACAAGCGGCGCCTCGGGGCCGTGAACTGGAATCTGCAAACGATACCTATGCAATGGCGCCGCCCGGCATGGCGCTGAATGTCTCGGTCCGGCGTCTCAGCCTCACTGATTTCAGGAATTATCCCTTTGTCCGTCTGGAAACCGATGGCAGGCCGGTGGTTATCACCGGACCCAATGGCGCCGGCAAAACAAACTTGTTGGAAGCCTTGTCGTTTCTCGTTCCGGGCCGCGGATTGCGGCGT
>JABMOP010000340.1 GCA_013204125.1 Rhodospirillales bacterium
CGAATACGCCCAGTACGCCATCACCTTCCTCGGCGCGCCCTGGGTCTTGCGCCTCGGCGGCCATGTGCGCGTCGACGTTTTGGTAACGGCTTTGAAACCGGCGCATGCCTTCATCCTTGAAATTATCGCCGATATCTTAGGGCTGATCGCCAGTTGTTTCCTGTTCGGATATGGCCTCTACACCGTGTACCTGACCTGGCGCGATAATCAGCTTCAGATAAAAATGCTGATCGTGCCCGAATGGTGGATTTATTCCATCGTCGTTGTGTCCGGGCTTCTCTTAATTGCCGAATTCATTCGCCGTTTAGTGCACGCGCGGGACCGCGAACGCGATTCCGCGACGGTTCAGATTTAGGGGGCCGGCGTCATGGAATGGTATTGGGCCCTTATTCTGATGATGGGCGGTTTCGTCTTCTTTTTGATTCTCGGCCTGCCGGTGGCGTTCTCGTTCATGATCGTCAACATAATCGGCGCTTGGATTTTCTTGGGCGGCCACGCCGGCGAGATGCAGATGGTGCGGAACGCCGGCGTCGCGGTCACAACCTTCGTCCTCATCCCTATCCTATTGTTCGTCTTTATGGGCGAAGTGCTGTTCCAGACCGGCGTCGCCATCAAAGCGGTCGACGCCATCGACCGTCTCATCACCAAAATTCCCGGCCGGCTTTCCATTGTCGCCATTGTCTCGGGCACCATATTCGCCGCGCTCTCGGGATCAAGCGCCGCCAACACGGCTCTTTTAGGGTCCACATTGATGCCGGAAATGCGCAACCGCGGTTATCATCCTTCGATGGCCATGGGGCCGATCCTCGGCGCCGGTGGGTTGGCGGTCCTGATTCCGCCATCGGGGCTTGCGGTACTGCTCGCCAGCCTCGGTGAGTTATCGGTTTCGGACCTTCTGATCGCCGGTATCGTCCCAGGATTTATGATGGCCGGTATGTATTTCGCGTATGTCATCGGCATGTGTTATCTAAAACCGGAACTGGCGCCGGCGTACGATATCGAAGACGCGCCTTTGTGGGAACGATTGAAACCGTTCCTGATCTATGTGGTGCCGCTGTTTTCGCTGTTCCTAATTGTCGTCGGAAGCATCCTTGCCGGGCTCGCTTCGCCGACGGAATCGGCGGCTTTGGGCGCGCTCGGATCAATTATCATTGCCCTATGTTATCGCTCGCTCAATTGGCGAAATTTAAAAATTGCGCTGCTGGAAACCGGCAAGACCACGGTCCTGATCTTGTTCATCGCTTCGGCGTCGATCACGTTTTCTCAGATATTACTGTTTTCGGGCGCGACCCAGGGTTTGCTCAACATCGTCACGGTCATGGACTTAACACCGAGCATGCTGGTGGTCAGCATGCTGGTGGTTTTGTTCTTTCTCGGCTGTTTTATGGACCCGGTCTCGATGATGCTGATCACACTGCCGTTCTACATCCCGCTCGCCAAGGCCGCCGGCATTGATTTGGTGTGGTTCGCGCTTTTGATGCTGATCATGCTGGAGGTCAGTTTCACGACGCCGCCTTTCGGGCTCATATTATTCGTTATGAAAGCCATCGCGCCGCCCGATATTTCGCTTAAAGACGTGTGCTTCGCCGCCCTGCCCTTTGTCGCCATGGCGCTCTTCACCGTTGCAATTCTCTTCTTCTTCCCCGAAGTGGCTTTGTGGCTACCGGGGACATTGAAAGACCCGTGACCGGGCAGCATTCTAACTTCGTTATCGCTTAGTCGAGATCCGGAACGAGATGATGTTCGAAGGCGACGCCATCGCCGCTATCGGCGTTGCGCGCAGTTTCAGAGCCTTTGACCCAATCGGTGCCTTTGGGCAATACGACGGTAGCGCAGCGCACCCGGTCGAGATCCACGTTATCCACATTGGGCGGCGCTTCGCCGGTTTTCTCCATATGTTTGACCGCGGCCAAAAGCTGAGAGCGAATAGCGATGATCATGGCGTCCGAAGTACCGAGATGCTCTTGCGTGCGATCATAAATGGGCTCGCCATCAGGACCGCACATCAATTCGGTCATCGCTCTATCTTGGAGATTTGCGATAAATGGAATACCAATTTTAAGCGATTCCTTGGCGATCTTCGGGTCCATCATGTAGTCGTTATGCCGGTTGGCCTTGGTGTAGAAATAGGACTTAGGATCGCTGCTGCGCTCTGCATAGCCGCCCCAATCTTTAAAGGGATCGGACGCATCCATGCGCGAGACCATGCTGTCGGGGATCGGCCCATCGCCGGGCGCCGCCGATTGGCTCATCAGCATCGCCCATTCGTCATCAATCGGAATGAACGAGCGCAGCACCGCATGATGGCCGCTGGATATCATGGTGTGGAACGGGAACAAAAACTGATTGATGCGGTGCCATTCGTCGGCGCCGTCGTTGATATAGCGTTTGGCAGTGTAATAGGCACCGTAATCGGTTGTCTTCACATCCAAGCGCGGCGGTTCCTTATCGTCATTCCAGAACCCGGAAATGCCGGCGCCGGCATAGGGCGCGTCTTTGGATAATTTGGCGTGCACCCAATCCAGATGCACCGTGTCCATATCGCCTTCCATGTTCTGCAGCCAGTTGGCTTCTTCCATCATGATGTTGGGCTCGGTTACGCGCTCGATGGGTAGGGTCAAAATTTCATAGGTCGGCAATGGCGGCGGGGTTTCGCGCGGTCCCATATAGATCCAGATCATGTGGTTGATGTCGCGGCAGGGATAGGCCTTCGCCTTGATCTTGTCCTTGAACGTACTGCCCGAAGGTTCCGACGGCATATCGACGCAATTGCCGTCCGTATCGAATTTCCAGCCGTGATAGACACAGCGGAGGCCGCATTCTTCGTTGCGCGCAAAATACATGGAGGCG
>JABMOP010000341.1 GCA_013204125.1 Rhodospirillales bacterium
ATGGCGTTCACCTCGAACGCGGGCACGAACCGGGCGCCGGCGGGCGCGTCGATATGCGCCAACATGATGAAGACAATATGAGCCTGACGGGTGGCCTCGCAGGTAAGAACGTGCAATCTTGGACCCGCTGCCGCCAGCCCACAAGCTAGCTTAATCAAAAGAAATCGAGAGCGATTCGAAAGCTGTCCTATGAGCGATTCAATGAACGATCTTAAATACGATGCCCCGATGCGGTTCGGCCTGTTCCACGCACCGCACCATAATGTGAATTTGGACCCGACCTTAGCGTTCGCGCGCGATCTCATGCTGGTCGAACATTTGGACCGGCTTGGCTTTGACGAAGCCTGGATCGGCGAACATCATTCCGGTGGCTTCGAAACCATTGCCGCCCCTGAAGTGTTTATCGCCGCTGCCGCCGAACGCACCAAGCACATCCGCTTAGGCCTTGGCGTCAAATCGCTGCCCTATCATCATCCGTTGATCGTCGCCGAAACCGTTGCGCAACTCGACCATATGACGCGCGGGCGGGTGATGTTCGGCGCCGGCCCCGGGGCGTTGATATCGGACGCACATATGATGGGCATCAACCCCGATCAATTGCGCCGGCGCATGATTGAAGCCATGGATGCCATCATGCCGCTGCTGCGCGGCGAAACGGTCAATATGAAAACCGATTGGTTCGAACTGGTCGATGCGCGATTGGGAATCGGGCTTTATTCTCATCCGATGGTCGAAACCGCGGTTACGATCATGCGCTCTCCCGCCGGCGCCATTGCCGCCGGAAAATACGGCACCGGTCTTTTGACCCTTGGCGGTATCGACGACGACGCCATGGTGCGCCACACCGAAAACTGGAAAATTTTTGAAAATGAAGCCGCCGATCATGGCAATGTGGCCGACCGTTCAAAATGGCGCATTACAATGTTCATGCATTTGGCGGAAACCCGTGAACAGGCGGCAAAGGAAGTTGCCTACGGGTTAGAACCTTATATCGACTATACCCATGATATCGTCTCGGCGGGCGGTATTATGCCGCGCGGGCTGGAAGATCCCGTTGCCTGGATAAATGAACATCAGCTGGGAATTATCGGCACACCCGATGACGCCATCGCCGAGATCGAACGGGTGCAAAATTCCCTCGGCGGTTTCGGTGCACTTTTGATATTTCAGCACGATTGGGCCGATTGGCCGGCGACTTTGCGCAGCCACGAATTGATCGCCGAAGCGGTCCGCCCGCACTTCACCGGATCGAATAGAATGCGCCGGGAAAGCTACGATTGGGCGGCGGCCCGCCAGGAGCTGCACCACAAAAAATTAGAAGGCGCGGTCGAGCTTGAAAAAAAGAAATACCGGGAACGCGGAAAAAACAAAAACGCGGCGGAGTAGGGGAGCATACTTAATGGATGATTTGGAAGGCAAATGCGCGTTTGTGACCGGCGGCGCCAGTGGCATCGGCCTCGGCATGGCCGAAGCCTTCACCGGCGCCGGCATGAAAGTCGTGATTGCCGATATCGAACAAGCCGCATTGGACGAAGCGGCACAAAAAATAAGCCAGACTGGCGCAACCGTTCACGCCATTCAATTGGATGTGACCGACCGGGACGCCATGAGCGCTGCGGCGGATGAAGCGGAAAGCCGCTTTGGCGCCGTCCAAGTGGTTTGCAACAACGCCGGCGTCGCGTCGCGCGGCTTCCTTGCCGACGCCACTTATGAAGATTGGGACTGGGTGCTGGGCGTCAATTTGGGCGGTGTCATCAACGGTATCCGAACTTTCGTTCCGCGCCTGATTGCCGGCGGCATAGGCGGCCATGTGGTCAACACAGCCTCCCTGGCCGGCCTGATGGCGAGCCCGGGCAACAGCGTCTATTGCACATCGAAATTCGCCGTCGTCGGTTTAAGCGAAGGATTGCGGAAAGAATTGGCGCCGAAAGGGATCGGCGTCACGGTTTTATGCCCGGCGGCGATCAACACCCGTTTCAACGAAAATGCGCGCAACCGGCCGGCAGCCTTTAAAAATACCGGCACCCAAATGAGCGACGCACAAATGGCGCTGCTCGATCAATCCTTCGCCGGCGGCACCAGCCGAGAAGAGTTCGGCAAAATGGTATTGGATGCGGTCCGCACCGATGCGCCTTACGTGCTTCCCCATTCTGAGTTTAAAGATGCGTACCGCGCCAAAGTTGATGATATTCTTAAGTATTGGAGCGATGAAGAACCAACCGCTCAACGCTTGGAAGGCAATCAATTTCGCCGCCAAGCTTTCGAGATGATGTGGGAGGAATAGCAATGGTGAGCATTCCGGTCATTGATCTGGGCGGCGTTATCGACGGCGTCCCGGGCGCGGCGGAAGCGGCGGCGACCGAGCTTCTCGCCGCCTCGAAAAACGCAGTTTTTTTCTATGTGGAAAATCACGGCATTTCCGTTGAATTGATGGACGCCATCATCGCCGAAGCTGCGCGCTTTCATGGGCTCCCTATGGACGAGAAAATGAAGGTAAAGGTGGGCAAAGATTTGCTCGGCTATTTGCCGCCGGGCGGGCAACAGCAACGAACCTCGATCTACAATGATAATACGCGGGCCGAGTTGAGTGCGTCTTTTTATATGCGCCGCGAAGCGCCGGTGGGCGATCCAGACGGGCTGGCCGGCACGCTCGGCTATTTCAACAATCGCTGGCCCGATGATTTGCCCGGGTTCAGAGATACGGTGCTTTCCTACTTCGATGCCTTGGATGGATTGGTGCAGCATTTATTGCCGCTGTTTTCCATCGCCCTCGGCATGGGGCCACGGTTTTTCAACGACCACGAAGCGTTTCAGCCGCCCAACCCCAATTTGCGCCTTTTGGAATATCCGGACCAGGATCCGGCCGAAGAAAATCAGTTCGGTATTGGCC
>JABMOP010000342.1 GCA_013204125.1 Rhodospirillales bacterium
CCGTTATCGGCGGCGGCAATACCGCGGTCGAAGAAGCGCTCTATCTTACCAATCACGCGAATAAGGTGACACTGATCCACCGGCGGGGTGAACTCCGCGCCGAAAAGATGTTGCAAGCGCGACTTTTAAATCATCCCAAAATTGAAGTTGTCTGGGATTCGGTGCTGGAGGAAGTGACCGGCAAAACCGACGGCCCGCTGCCCGAAGTTACCGGCATCAAGATCAAGAATGTAAAAACGGACGTGGTGACGGAACTGGCCGTTGACGGTGTATTTATCGCCATCGGCCACAAACCCAACACGGATCTTTTCACCGGCCAATTAGACATGGACAATGAAGGCTATCTCATTACCAAGCCGGATAGCACGGCAACCAAAATTCCGGGCGTATTTGCCGCCGGCGACGTCCAGGATAATAAATTTCGCCAAGCCATCACCGCCGCCGGCACCGGTTGCATGGCGGCGCTTGAATGCGAAAAATATCTGGCTGAATTAGAAGCCGGAAAAAAGGCCGCTGCCGAATAGGGCAAATTCGGAAATTTTTCAAAAATGTACTATATTAACGAAGCCTTTTTGGCTTAACGCATACTGGCGCGAATATGGATTGGGATAAACTGAGGATATTTCATGCGGTGGCCGAAGCGGGCAGCTTCACCCATGCGGGCGAAACGCTGAACCTCTCTCAATCGGCGATCAGCCGTCAAATTTCATCGCTGGAACAAAGCCTTGGTGTGAGTTTGTTTCATCGCCACGCGCGCGGGCTTATCCTGACCGAGCAAGGCGAAGGTTTATATTTGACCGCGCACAACGTCTTTCACCAGATTGCCATGGCCGAAGCGCAGCTCACGGAATCCCGCGAACGCCCGCAAGGGCCCTTAAAAATAACCACCACGGTTGGCTTTGGGTCGGTGTGGCTGACCCCGCGCATCAAAGAATTTACCGATCTTTATCCGGAAATCGAAGTGTCCATCCTATTGGTTTATGATGATCTGGATCTGGCCATGCGCCAGGCCGATGTCGCCATTCGGCTGACACCGCCGCGCCAGCCCGATTTGATTCAGCGCCATTTGATGAGCATTCATCACAATGTCTATGCCTCGCCCGAATACTTAAAAGAACACGGCATGCCGCAATCGCCAGAAGATCTGGATGCGCACAAAATTATTACCTTCGGCGATGAAGTCGGCGATCAATTGGATTTAATTCCGGCGCTCAACTTCCTGGTCTATGCCGGGCGCGAGAAGAACAATCCGAGGAAGCCGGTTCTTCAAGTCAACAACATCTACGGCATCTACCGCGCCGTGCTATCGGGATTGGGCTTAGGGGCGCTCCCAGATTATTTCCAGGTCGGCGCAACTTCTCTGGTGCGCGTATTGCCGGAAATGCAAAGCCCGCCGACCGAAGTCTATTTCGTTTATCCGGAAGAATTACGCCAATCGGCCAGGATCGAAGTGTTCAGAGATTTCCTGGTAAGCAAAGTCCTGGAATCGCGTAATTGATGTCGGCAAAAGTGAAAAATCCTGCCGAATTTTAACCGCGCACAAATCAAATTAGACTAAAAACAACTCGCAATTAGGCCTCTTCTCAATAAATTTGCGGCCCGAATATCCTCATAATCCATTGATATCATTAAAAAATTAAAGATATGCGTTTTTTGCATATCACGGCTTCCTGAATGACATTTGTTATTTTAGTTGGAAATGCCTACTTAACAGGTACGCGATGATGTTGTTCATTCATTGCAGTTCCGGGCGTCTAGCCTGGAACGAGGGGTCTTCGGACCCTACGTCTCCCAGACGTGAAGCCTCCCTGTTAAACTTGCTGGAAAACTTCGGTTTTCCAGCATTTTTTTTGTCCGAAAAGAATTTCCGTTTGCCGTTTGGATAAGCTGGGGTAACATGGCTTAGCGATCAAAAAGGTCGCCGAGATAAATAAAGATTTTTACAGGAAGACACACACAGGGAGGACATCATGTCCCTAAGACATTTGCTGGCAGTTGGCGCAGCGGCGGTTGCGTTGGATGTCGCGGGTCCCGTATCCGCTCAAAAATCAAAACATACGATACGCGTTGCGATCAACGACATGTTCAGCGTTTCCGATCCTTATCACTTTCCGCTGGACGAAAACGCCCAATTTTATCGGACCATCTATTCTTCGTTGGTCGAATTCAACGAATATACGGGCAAGTTTGAACCGTTCCTGGCAAAATCCTGGAAGCGGATCAATTCAACAACGATCGAATTCACCCTGCGCGAAGGCGTCAAGTTTCATAACGGCAACGAATTCACCGCCGATGACGTGCTGACAACTTTGGCTTATCTCGCCGATCCCAAAGTGCGCATCCGCTTCAAGGCGCGCTACACTTGGTTAAAAAAGGTCGAGAAGCTGGGCAAGTACAAGGTCAGGCTCACCGCTAAGAATCCCAATGCGACCGACATGGCGGACATCGCCTACCGTTTCGAAATGCTCGACGGCAAGTCCTTGAACAGTCTTGAACGTAAATCCGATTATGGCAAAGCGACCCCTTACGGAACCGGGCCTTATAAGATCAAATATGTGGACCGCAACAAGGGTATCTTGGTCGAGCGCGTTGAGGACTATTACGGCGACGCCGGCTATGGCCGCGCCCCGGTCCAGTTCGTGCATGGTATCCCGATGCCCGACAGACAGACGCAGAAAGCGCAATTGATCACCGGCGGCGTCGATATGTTGCGCGACGTAACCAACGATGATGCCCGCAATTTCGCGACCATGCCAGGCATCAAGGCAACGCCGACACCGACCGGCATGCTGATGTACATCACCCTCGATGCGGCCGGACGGTCCAAGAACAAAGTGATGATGGACGAGCGCGTACGCAAAGCCTTCATCATGGCGATTGACCGCGAAAAGATCGTCAAGGCCGTGGTTGCCGGCGGCGGTGACGCCGAGTTCCCGAAAAGCATCTGCTTCAAGGCGAACATTGCGTGCCTGCCGTCAACGACGCCGTACCCCTATAACCCGACCGAATCCAAGCGGCTCCTGGCCGAAGCCGGTCATCCCAACGGCATTGATTTGACCTTCTACGTCCATGCGCCGATCCAACATGTGGCGGTCGCCCTATCGGGTGAATTGCGTAAAGTCGGCATTCGCACAACCATTACGCCGCTTCCGTTGATGGTTTATGTAAAAAAACGCGGCGCCGGCGATTTCACGGCGTTCAATGGTTTCTATCCGACCGGCGCTCATCCCGATGCGGCGAACCTATTGAATTTCTTCTTTGGCGCCAATCGGGATTATTGGAACGATCCGATTATCGACAAGGCCTACAAAGATGGATCGACCGAGTTCGATGTTGCCAAGCGCGCCAAGATCTACGAAGCGGCCTTCGATCAGGTGAACGAAAAAGCCTATATCTACCCGCTTTCGGAAAAGCCCATCGTCTGGGTGCATACCAAAGATATCAAGGTTATGCGTAACAATATGAGCACCTTCGAATCGCGCCTCGGCGATTACGCCTGGAGCGACTATAAGGAAAAATAGAATAAGCGTTTCGGCAACCTCCGAAATTAGCTATCAAAGGGCGCTGGATCATCCAGCGCCCTTTTTTTGGGTTTAGCGTTGGATAGGAAGTTTTTAGATGAGCCAGAAACCCCAAAAACCATTGCGCATGGGCATCCTTGGCCTCGGCATGGCCGGCACCGTTATGGTGCGTGGGCTGGACGGCTGGGCCGGCGCCGAAATCAGCGCCGCGGCCGATTCCAACGAAAACCTTCTGGCTTCGTTCGCCGATGATTTTGATGCCGAAGCGCATACAGATATGCGCTCCCTCTGCCAAAGCAATGCCGTCGAAGCGGTCTATATCGCAACGCCTCATCAATTCCACGCCAAACACGCCATCATGGCCGCCGAACACGGCAAGCATATTGTTCTCGAAAAACCTATGGCGCTGACCATGGTCGATTGTGATGCGATTATCGAAGCGGTCGAAAAGGCGGGCGTCAAACTGGTAGTCGGTCCGACCCATAGCTACGATCCCCATGTGCGCCTGATGGCCCAAATGATCGGCACCGGCGATTTCGGCCGATTGTCGATGATCAATACCTGGAATTATAATGATTTCCTCTACCGGCCACGGCGACCGGAAGAGCTGGATACTTCCAAGGGCGGCGGCATCGTTTTCAACCAATTGCCCCATCAGATCGACAGCATCCGGGTTTTGGGCGGCGGTAAATTACAAAGCGTCCGCGCCCAGTTGGGTGTCTTGGACCCGGCGCGGCCCACCGAAGGCAGCGCCATTGTTTTATTGGAATTCGAGGATGGCGCCGCGGCGACGATGGTCTATTCGGGCTATGACCGGTTTGATACGGACGAATTTCAAGGTTGGATCGGCGAAGGCGGGCAGTTGAAGCCCGGCGATGCTTACGGCAATTCGAGGGCCGGGCTGGGAGCCCTGGATCAAGCCGCAGAAACGCAGCTCCGCGCTGAGCGATACGGCTATAAATCCGGCAATGGGTCGGCGCCAACAGTCCCCGGCCAAGCCCATTTCGGCGTCATGGTGGTCAGCTGCGAAAAGGGCGATATAAAAACTTCACCGACCGGGCTCAGTGTTTTCGATGATAACGGCCGGCGCGAGATCGAAATCTACGGCAACGAATTTTTGCCGTCGCGCCAAGCAGTTGTTCAGGAACTTAGCAATGCTATCAATGGCGTCCGCCCGGCCTTGCATGATGGACGATGGGCCAAGGCAAATATGGAAGTTGCGCTGGCAATCCTGCAATCGGCCAAGGAGCGCAAAGAGATCATATTAAAGCATCAGATCGGCGCCCATTATGAAAACGGCCCGGTGTGACCCGGGCCGTTTAAGTCGTGTCGTACGTAGTTCAGCCTTAAGGTTTCGGCCGCACCAGTTTGGAAATATCAACCGGCGCCTTGGTCGATAGATCGGCCAGACTATCGTGCATCAATTGGATCACATATTCGGGGTTATGCGCATAGACCCCCGGATCCTTCGCCACGAATTGATAGTTATAGGCGGCGCGCAACAGACGCGGCGTCCATTTACGATACTGGTTAGGGAAGATAGCTTCCGGCCTATCGGCCTTCCCATTGCCGTTTTTATCGTTGAAGAAATATGGATATTTATGGCCATCGTAGGCGATTTTACCGCCTGCAACTTTGTCCGCATAGGCTTGGATGGCGCCGAGAAGGGCTTTATGCATGGTATCTATTTCGTGATAGATGCCTTCCTTCAAATTGCCGTTACCATCGAAGTCCACCTTGGACTTACGGATCTTCTGCAGATCCTTTTTGACCTTGATGCCTTCCTTTTTATGGCAGGATTTGCACTCGGCCACTTTGACCTTGACGGTGTGCTGTTCATGGCAATCGGCGCAACGGGCGTAGTCCTTGTCATGGGTGTAGAACCCTTTGTAGTCCTTACCCGCGTATTGGTAGCCACCCCGTACTTGATTGCCGTAACGCGTCGCACCCGCCGCCCGGTAGTGGATGTTGATGAAGCCGATTTTTGGATCAGGCGTATCGATTGCCTTGCCGGCCAGTTTTTTATTGACGCTGTCGGTCGATTCGCGCCCCTGATGGCAGGTCATGCAGCGGGAATCGTCACCGGCATTTTCAACGGTCACGCCGGATGGGAATGTGACACTGGTCATGGCCATGGTTACTTTGTTATGGCACGCGATGCAGGTGATGACGGTGCCGACCGGCGCCGGACCATCGGACCCGGGCTCGGTACCATCGGCGCCGATATAATCCAGAAAACCGGGCGTCGTATGGCATCTGGCGCACGCCGCCGGGACTTCGCCTTCCTCGTTCCAGTGATTGAACGGCTCGCCGGTGATCTGCGCGTGCGGCGATGCCGCCCATTCCTTGACGAACGGAATTTCCAGGGGCGGCGATTGCGCCTCTGTCGGCCAGGACACCAAGACCATCGCCGCACCCAAGGCGAGAACGGCGATCCCTGTGAGATATCTATGCAACGAACTCATTTTACCCTCCTAAAATTTAAAAGCATTAATGTGGCGCAACAAAATGACCGGTCGCGAAGCTCCTATCCTTTGTCCGGTTTACTTTCCGGCTCGTCCCAGCCTTCGGGAAGTTTATGAGCAATTCCCTGATGGCATTCGATACAGGTTAGTTTTTCTTTCCGCATAGTCGCGTGTTTCTTACGCGCCGCCGGTTTTTGTTTGCGCGTCAACATGGATTCGATGGCGTGACAGTTGCGGCATTCGCGGGAATCGGTCGCCTTCATGCTTTGCCAAACATTGCGCGCCATCTCGAGGCGCCGGGCCTCGTATTTTGCCGGCGTATCCATGACGCCTAAGAAATGTTTGGGAAGTTCGTTGAAAGTCGCTTGTATCTTGCGGACCATTTTGTGCCCCCATTCCTTGGGCACATGGCAATCGGAACAAACGGCGCGCACTCCCGACGCATTGGAATAGTGAACGGTTTCCTTCAATTCCGCAAAGGGCGTATCGCGCATCTCATGGCACGAAACGCAAAAGGCTTCCGTATTGGAAAGCGCCAGCCCCCAGTTGAAGGCGCCCCAAAACATAATGCCGCCGGTAAATCCAACGATCAAAAGCAACCCGAGGCTCCATTTCCCGGCTGGACCCCAGAACCAGCGCCAAAGCCTACCGATTATTCCACCTCGAACTGATTTTTCTTCAGACATGAATTCCCCCGCGAACCGTCATCCCCTGCGGTAACAGACCGCCCAAACCCTGAGATGATGATGTTAATAATCAATAGCACCCGGATGATAGCATACTTGACCAATTACCGAATAAAATCTTCGTCTATTTTTTCTAAATATGCATTGATGCCCATCAAGGACCTGGGAGCCGCTTCGCGCAAACGAAAGCGGCCCGGTTTGGCCCGGGCCGCTTCGGTAACTTCAAACCTGCCGTTTAAGCGGTCGGCGCCGTTTCGATGCCGGCGTCTTCAAATATTTTTTTAAGCTCGCCGCTTTCGTACATTTCGCGGACGATGTCGCAGCCACCGACAAATTCACCCTTCACGTAAAGC
>JABMOP010000343.1 GCA_013204125.1 Rhodospirillales bacterium
AACCAACCAAAGACCCGGAATCGTAAAGACGCTGCCCGTCCCACCGATGCCACAACCCGTCAGTCAATTACCTCCAGATACCCCGGCCAAACAGGTTGAGCCGACAATTATCGGGCGACCGGAAGACAATTTAAAATCGGCTGCGCCTAGCGAGTCAATTCCCAAAGCCGTAGCGAGCGAAAACGATTCACGCGTCCTCACCCGGTTAATGCGCGGCATCGCCGAAATCGTCGGCACAGACGAAAGCCCGCCTGATGACAAGCCCGGCCCAAGCAAATTAATGCCCGAAGCGCCGAACGATCCTCGCGCTGGAGTGCCACCTGAAATCCCACCAGCGGTTGAACCAACGAGTAAGCAGCCATCAATAATTTCCAATTTTTTCCGTAATATTTTGGCCCCAAAATCCCTGGATGATATCTCGATGGAGGATGAGATTGGCCCACAAGCCGACACTTCCAGCCGGGCTGAGACTGAGATCGCTTCAACATCTCGAAAAGAGTTCGGCAGAAGCATCGGCGACAAACCCGCAACCTCGGCAGTTAAATCCCGCACCGAAATGCCGGTCATTAAATTGACGATCGGTGAGGATATCAATCTCGACCGCACGTTATCAGACCCTATGAGCCGCGCTGGAAATTGCTTTCAAAAGGGGAATTCCGGGGGCTGGTACTGCTTCGAGACGGCAATATGGTCAGAACCAATCGCCCGCGATTTGGAGGTTAATACCTGGCTGTATAGGAAAGCCCGCACAATTGTTTATTATTCTTCCGGCCTAGCACAAAGAATTTACTCGGTATTTCCATCGGAAAACTTTAATAAAGTCGCGCGCTATCTCGAACGCAAATACGGCAAGCCGAATGCGGAAACTGATCAAATACTCCCTATGATCGGTGAGCCGTCAAAAATGAATATCACAGCCAAGTGGCGGCAGAAAAATGCAGATGGCACCGTGGCGATCATGGAAATACGTAAATATGACAATATACGTGGGATGATCCCGGATACTAAAGTTGGATTCATCCGCCTCTATCGGGAAGGAAGCCAGCCTATATTCCGGTCACTTTCAGAATCAGATTTAATGCTCCAAAGCCTCCGCGCCGAAAGTTCTGATGCCCCACCGGCAGTCAAACGCGGGCCAAATTAAAACTATTGAAACATTCCCGCAAAGGGCATTTTGAGAGCGTGAATACACCTGCACCCCATAGATTGAATTAGTGTGCCGACAAATTTTTACGGAGATCCACTGTTTTGGCAAAATACAAATTTGAAAATATCGGCATTATGATTGCCGACCGGGGAGGCCAAATCCGGACCGAGATAAAGCGAATTCTTCATCAGGAGGGTTTTCGCGGCATCATAGAAGCAGACAACCTGGATAAGGTTAAATCTTCAGTGAAGGCCGGCGAAGTCGATGCGTTATTTTTCGACGCCGCTATAAACTCGGGCGCGATTTGCGATCTGATCCGTGACATCCGTAATCAGAAAATTGGGCCCAATCCATTCATTATTGCGATCGCCATGGCGCAGGATCCTTCGCGCGAAGATATCATGCGCGTTATCAATTCCGGATGCGATGATCTTATATTGAAGCCTATCTCCGTTGGAATGATCCTAAAACGGCTTTTCAATCAAATCACGGCCCGCAAAAAATACGTTGTGACATCCAGTTACACCGGCCCTACACGGCGCTCGAGCGGTCGCGAGCAACCAAAAAACATACCTGAATACGAGGTTCCTAATCCCCTCCGCGCCAAAGCCGTCGGAGGACCCGAAGAAGCCGAACTGCATTCGGCCACAAAAGAATATAAGGAATTGCTTGCCAGTCAGAATATGGAACGCAAAGCTTCACTGATCACTCGGGTTATCGGTGATCTAATCCCATTATACGGTGGCAGCACGCCGCCAGAAGACGCCGAAAAATTTCTAATTATTTTGAAGACCACTTGTGATGATTTACTTGAGCTGCTGGAAGAGGCAGAAAGAGCAGTTGAATTGAAATTGTGCAAATCATTGTCCAGCATCATAAATTCGGTTGCGTCCCGGTGGCGCGAGCCGGATGAGAAAGATTTAAAGCTTTTGCCGGAATTGTCGCGCGCTCTTTTCGCCTGCTTTTCGGTCGAAGGCGATTTGGACGCTTTTGCAAAGGATATTTCCGCCACCATAGACAAGCGATCAGTCACCTGATAGCCGTGCGGGTGATTGGGATTTTGGGACCCGGCAATCCGAATTCCGGACTTTTAGCCGGTTTTGCCTTTACCAGCGTGGATTTTAGACCGTCGATCTTATCGGCCACGCCTGCAGATTCTTCTGCAACTTCCTTTTTTTAACTTTTGAACTTCATCGCTTACCGATTTGACGGCATCAATCCGTCCATTGATTTGGACGATTTCGTCTTCCGCGTGGTTGATGGATTTGTGCAATGGAAATAGCTGCGGCTTATCATTAACATCATGGGATTTACCCTGGGCATAGAAATTATGACCGTCGCAAACGACAAAATACCACCTAATTATGTTTCATTGAAAATGCTCTGCAGAATATGACAATTTATTTGCGCATAGCTAGCGCATAGCTATTGAAAGCGCTATTGTGTATAAAAATATGCGGTGGAATGGCGGTTCCGCTTAAATCGGAAATATTGGGCGCCAGAGCCAAACAGCGGCATGCGGATTTGATGGAAACTGCACAACAGCCCGAACAAGGCACGAAGGAAGATCTTTATGAAGCGGAGGGTCAAATCCGCCATATTCGGGAAACTGTATCTGCGTTGCGGGCTGAATTGGAAAAAGTGCGATTCGAAAAAGACGATGCCATTCAAATAGCGGTGGCCGATGCCAACGGAGAAACCGCACAAATGCGGGAAACCGTGAGCAGTCTCCGAGACGCTCTTGAGAAACTAAAATTTGAGAAAGAAGATGAAATTCAGCAGGCGGTTGCCGAAGCGAATAGCGAAAATGCCCAGATCAAAGCAACCGCATCGGCGTTGCGCGATGAGTTGGAAAGGCTAAAATTTGATAAAGACGAAGCGGTTCAACAGGTAAAAGCAGACTATACAGCCGAACTTAAACAATTACGCGACACGGTCGCCTCCTTGCGGGGCGAATTAGAAAAAACCAACTTCCTCCATGACGATAAGGTCCAGGAATTAGAACGATCAAGTCGCGACGAAGTGGCGCATCTTCAAAGCACAATTGGCTCATTGAGGGAAAAGTTAGAAAAACCAAATGTCTGAAAATTCAAGCAATCGCCGCCAATTACATGCCGACGCGCCGCAGCGACAAGACGGCGGCAGTGCGTCTACCAAACGCGGAAGCGCCGGCAAGAATTCGGGAACGGGATCAGCAGCCAGGAAAAGTAAACAATTCCTGGATTTGGAGAAAAAATATTACCGTGCCGAACTTCTTTTGGAAATTTCGCGGTCCGTAGCAGGATTTGAATCGCTTGGCGAACTCTTGGAAAAAGTTGTCGAAATTACGACACGAGAAACCAATGCGGAGCGCGGCAGTCTATTTTTAAATGATACCGAAACGGGCGAGCTATATTCGCGTGTTGCCCAAGGTGATCTGGTTCGAGAAATTCGCGTCCTCAATGATTCTGGTATTGCTGGAATGGTTTTTCAAGATGGCATAGGCGTCATCATCCACGACGCCTATGCCCATGAACATTTCAATCGTGCGGTGGACCAACAAACCGGTTATAGAACCAAAAGCATATTATGCGCGCCTATCAAAACCGTAAACGGCGACGTGATCGGCGTTGTTCAGACCCTTAACAGGCAAAAGGGTAAATTCACCAAAGACGATTTGGCGTTGCTGGAAGCTATGTCGACGCAAGCTGCCGTTGCCTTGCAAAGCACCCAACAGGTGGAACGTATGCGTCGTTCACGTATGCAGGAAATGGAATTCCTCAACGTTGTTTCCGACGTCACCGGCGAAATCGAATTGGACAAACTTTTGGCGCGCGTCATGGGCGAGGCAACGCGCATGCTGAAGGCCGAGCGTTCGACCTTATTTCTGAACGACGAAAAATCAAATGAGTTGTTCTCCCGCATTGCGCAGGGCGATTCCGTTGGCGAAATTCGCCTGCCCAATCATTTGGGGATCGCCGGCGCGGTGTTTACATCCGGGGAGACGGTAAATATCCCTCACGCTTATGCCGATCTCCGATTTAATCCGGCGTTCGACAAGCAAACCGGATTTTTCACGCGCTCGATCCTCTGTGTTCCGATCGCCAATAAAAACGGCAAGATGATCGGCGTTACGCAAATACTCAACAAAAAGGGTGGACCGTTCACCGAAGAAGATGAATCGCGGTTGAAAGCATTTACGGCGCAAGTGTCGATTGCGCTTGAAAACGCCAAACTGTTCGATGACGTCCAAAATATGAAAAATTACAGCGAAGGTATGCTGGAGAGTATGTCAAACGGCGTCATAACGCTGGACGAGGACGGTAAAATTGCCACCTGCAATGCAGCCGGCCTTAAAATCATGGGGGTCGCATCTGGCGATATCTTGGGGCAATTGGCGGAAGATTATTTCACCGGTGTCAACAACTGGGTTATGGAAAAAGTCCGCCGTGTCGAAGAAACCCATGAATCCGAAGTAACCATGGACGCCGAATTGAATTTCAACGATGAGGCACTTTCGGTGAATACAACGATCCTGCCACTGGTCAGCGTCGAAGAGAATAAGAAACTTGGAACGCTGATAATGATCGAAGATATCAGCACCGAAAAGCGCATGAAATCCACCATGT
>JABMOP010000344.1 GCA_013204125.1 Rhodospirillales bacterium
CAGTCGTTCCAAATTGGCGGCAGCGGCGGCGGCGAGCCGCGAGCCGATGACCGCATCGCCAATATGCGTGAAGCGAAAATGAAGGGCTATGAGGGCGATGCGTGCGGTGATTGTGGCAATTTCACCCTGGTACGCAACGGAACCTGTTTGAAATGCGTCACCTGCGGCGCGACGAGCGGTTGCTCATGACGGATAGACGAAAATTACAGTTCCTCCCTGGTGAACTTGGGGTGCGATTTGGTGCGGGCCTGCCAGCCAACTACCAAACTGATCGCACCCCATTTTTTTCACCGAAATGAAGGCAACAGTTCCTCCCTGGTGAACTTGGGACGCATCTAGATATATACTGCCAGCCTAAGCGAATATCTGATGCGTCCCATTTTTTTCCCCATTTTTTAGCCAAATTTAAGATGCTATTGAAGCGCAGCACTTTCGTTATGCTAAGCTGTGACCAATTATAATTTTTGACGATGGGAGGCATTTCATGGCGGGTGTTATCGATGCGCGTTTGAGCGACCTTGGGCTAAAACTACCCAAAGCGGCAGCGCCGGTTGCGAGTTATGTGCCGTTTACGGTTTCCGGAAATTTGGTGTTCGTATCGGGGCAACTCGCGGCCTCAGACGGAGCGGTGAAATTTACCGGCCAGCTTGGCGCAGATTTAAGCGTCGAAAAAGGGCAAGAAGCCGCCAAGCTATGCGCCCTAAATCTAATTTCCCAACTAAAAGTCGCATTAGGGGGCGATTTAGACCGTCTAAGTCAGGTCGTCCGGCTTGGCGGTTTTGTCAATTGTACGGTCGATTTTACGGACCAGCCCAAGGTCATTAATGGTGCGTCTGATTTGATGATTGATGTGTTCCAGGAAAAAGGGAAACACGCCCGCGCCGCCGTCGGTTGCGCCGCCCTCCCCCTCGACTCAGCCGTAGAAATCGACGCTATATTCGAATTTGAAACTTAAAGGGATAATGCAATGGCCAATTATAAGCGCATAGATCACGTCGCCTTCAACGTCGCAGACCTGGAAGTATCCAAGAAATTTTACGAGGCCCATTTTGGGTTTGAGGCATATTTCCAGCACCCAATCCCAGGCGGCTTCGAAGTGTCTTACCTCAAATTAGGCGATACGGTGCTAGAATTGGTCGGCTACGCCGCGCCCACCGACGGTTTTCATTTTTGCCTAGAAACCGATGATTTCAACGGCGCCGTCAGTGAATTAGAAGCCGCCGGCGTCGAAATCGACACGCCGCCCCACGACGTTCCTCCCCGCGAAGACCGCGAAAACACTTGGCGCCGCGTCGTCTTCAAAGGCCCGGACGGGGAGCAGATTGAGTTACGGGGGTGACAGGAGGCCCGGCGCTCCTCTCCCTCTTGCCCCAATCTCCCGCCTCCCTTAATCTCAGCCCATGCCCGATGGCTCAGAAATTTCTATCAAAGTTCTAACCCGCATTAGTGAAGTGTCCGCTGAGGAGTGGAACGCTTGTGCTGGGGAGTCCAATCCGTTCGTGCGTTATGCTTTTTTGAATGCGCTGGAAGAATCGGGCTCGGTTTGCGCTGAAACCGGCTGGCAGCCGCAGCATCTGGTGGTCAATGACGAACAGGGGAAAATTGCGGCGTGCATGCCGATGTACCTCAAAAATCACTCTTATGGAGAATATATATTCGATTGGGGGTGGGCCGATGCCTATGAGCGGGCCGGCGGCAAATATTATCCAAAGTTACAATCGGCGGTGCCATTTACGCCGGCAACAGGGCCGCGCATGCTCGTGCGCAGCGATGCGCCGGAAAAGTATTTCGATATTCTGATCGCCGGTATGGTGCAACTGGCCCGCCAATTGGATGTATCCTCTTTGCATGTCACATTCCCGCCGTCGGACCAATGGGATCGTTTAGGCGCGGCTGGTTTTTTGCTGCGATCCGGCAAGCAATTTCATTGGGAAAACAAAGGGTATGACAGCTTTGATGATTTTTTAGATGAGCTTAGTTCCCGCAAGCGCAAGGCCATCCGCAAGGAACGCCGCGAGGTTGCAAACGAAGGCGTGACGCTAAAATGCCTGACCGGCGATGACATCACCGAGGACCATTGGGACAGCTTCTACCACTACTATCTCAGCACCATTGACCATAAATGGGGACGCGCCTATTTGACGCGGGAATTTTTCTCGATTTTAGGGGAAAGCATGTCTGATATGGCGATGATGGTTGTCGCCGAACAAGGCGGCGAACGCATTGCCGGCGCCCTCAACCTCGTTGGCGATGATACCTTATTCGGCCGCAATTGGGGCTGCTCCAAGGAAATCAAATTCCTGCACTTCGAGGCCTGTTATTACCAAGCCATAGATTTTGCCATCGAAAACAAACTCAAATGGGTTGAAGCCGGCGCCCAAGGGCCACATAAAATCCAACGCGGCTACCTGCCCCGCGAAATATACAGCGCCCATTGGATCAAAGACGCCAATTTTAGGGATGCGGTTGCCAATTTCGTCAATAACGAGCGCCGCGATATCGATTACGAAATTCAAGGCTTGATGGGCTATTCCCCGTACCGCAATTCTGAGCAAGATTGCTGAACTTGCCGGCGTACTGATATATCCGCAAAACCCCTGGAATTCATCTCCGCCAATGGTTAGGCTGAACCCAGCTTAATAACAAAACACGGGAGGGGGTTTCATGACCTTAGAATTTTTAGCGCTAACCATTTTCGCGGGAATTGGTGCAACTTATATTTTGCTGGCAATGGCGATATGGAATTCGCGTCTCGGACTGCCGCGCCTCGATTTTGGCAAAGCCATGTCAATGCTGACATATGCCGAAACCTATGAAGGACAGGACCCGCCCTATTGGGCGGGAACAGCCGTTGTTTATGCCAATGGCATCTTCTTCACCCTTCTCTACTCCACATATGTTGCGCAGTTCTTGCCGGGCACGCCGTTGATCCAAGGCGCAATCTATGGCGTGATCTTGTGGGCGGTATCGGGGATATTCTACGTGCCGGTTTATTTGCGCGAAGGATTTTTCCTCTCCCACCTCCACCCCATGGCTTGGTTTGCCAGCTTGATCGCGCATGGCGCGTTTGGCTTGGTGCTGGGCTGGCTCGCGCCCGTGATGTAACAGCGGGGGCCCGCTATGACATCGTCTTATGACGAAGCTATGCGCGCCTCGCTCAATGATCCGGAAGGGTTTTGGGCGGCGGCGGCGGAAGCTATCGATTGGGAGACGCGTTGGGACCGGGTTCTCGACAATACCAACCCTCCGTTCTCCCGGTGGTTCCCAGGCGCCAAGCTAAACACCTGTCATAACGCTCTCGACCGGCATGTAGAGGGTGGCAGAGCCAATCAAATTGCGCTCATCCACGACAGCCCGGTGACGGATCGGGTAACGCGCTATACCTATCGGGAATTAAGAGATCAGGTTGCCAAATTGGCAGGCGCGCTCGTCGCGCTCGGCATTTCCAAGGGTGACAGGGTCTTGATCTATATGCCGATGGTCGCCGAAGCCCCCATGGCCATGCTCGCCTGCGCCCGGATCGGCGCCGTTCATTCCGTCGTGTTCGGCGGTTTCGCCGCCGCCGAGCTGGCGACCCGCATCGATGATGCAAAACCAAAAGTTATTTTATCGGCTAGCTGCGGCATCGAAATAAATCGGGTCATCCCCTATAAGCCACTGTTGGATGAAGCCATCGAATTGGCATCTTCAAAACCCACCGCCTGCCTTATTTTTCAACGAGATAGGGAGACGGCATCGCTCGTTGAGGGCCGTGATTTCGACTGGGCGGCAAGCGTTTCCGCGGCAAGCCCCGCCGATTGTGTTTCCGTCGCCGCCACCGACCCGCTTTATATCCTCTATACGTCCGGCACCACCGGCACTCCAAAGGGCATTGTCCGTGACAACGGCGGTCATGCGGTGGCGCTCGATTGGTCGATGAGCAATATTTACGGGCTGGACCCCGGCGACACTTTTTTCACCGCGTCCGATGTCGGCTGGGTGGTCGGTCATTCCTACATTGTTTATGCGC
>JABMOP010000345.1 GCA_013204125.1 Rhodospirillales bacterium
CAGCCGGCGCACGGCACGGTGGTCATCAACGCCGACGGCACGGTCACTTATACGCCGGACGCGAATTACAGCGGCAGCGATAGCTTCACCTACACCATATCCGATGGCCAAGGCGGGACTGCGAGCGCGACGGTTTCGCTCACCGTGACCGGCGATGCCGATAATCCGGTGGCGCTTGCCGAGAATGTGTCCGTTGCCGAAGACGGCGGCTGGATCGGCTTGAACCTTACCGCCACTCTTACCGACACCGATGGGTCCGAAGCGTTGAGCGTGAACATCTCCAACGTACCAAACGGCGCCCAGCTTTCCGCCGGCACCGATCTTGGCGGCGGTAATTGGGCGCTGTCTCCGGGCGATCTGTCCCTTTTGAGCATTTCACCGCCGCCCGATTTCTCGGGCGATATGAACCTCACTTTCTCGGTCACGTCGACCGAAGCGGATGGAGATTTTGCAACGGTTGATGCCGGCTTTACCGTTACCGTGACGCCGACTGGTGATGTCAGCGTCAATGCGGCAGACGTGGGTGTGGCCGAAGATTCCGGCGATATCAATTTGGGTCTTTCGGCCAATTCGCTCGCCATTACCGACGCGGATGGATCTGAAACCCTGCAATCCATCGAAATATCGTTTACCAATTTGCCGGCGGGCGCGGTTGTCAATAACGCCACCTTTAATCCGGCGACGGGCCTGTATTCGGTTGCCACAGCGGCCGCTTTGGCGGCGGTTTCGGTCACCGCACCCGAAAACTGGAACGGCCAGTTCGGCGCGAATTTAACCGTCACCTCGAACGAAGGCTCGGCTTCGCAAAACTTCAATGTCAACGTTAGCCCGGTCAATGATGCGCCGGTGGTAACAACTTCGCCGGCCTTCACGATGAACGAAGACGGCACCATCCAAATTTCCGAAGCCCAGCTTCTGGCCGGCGCCTCGGATGCCGAGGGCGATCAGTTGAGCGTTGCTAATCTCACGGTCAATGGCGGCGCCGGGACGCTGACCGGTCCGGACGATAACGGCAATTATACCTATCAACCGGCGGCTGATTTCAGCGGTAATATCTCGTTTGCCTATGATGTATCCGACGGCACGACCAGCGTTCCTCAAACGGCGGCCATCTCTGTTACCGCTATCGCCGATACGCCAGATGCGAGCGCCAGTGTAACCGGGTTTCAAGAAGTTTATTCAGAAACCGCAATTCCGGTTTCTGCTGGTCTGCTGGCCCAGGCGAACAGCAGCAATGAAGTGACCATATCGGGCGTACCCGCTGGCGCCATTCTCAACGGCGGCTTCGATAACGGCGACGGCACCTGGACTTTAAGCGGCGATTTATTGGATGGGCTGGCCGTTACTGTGCCGGCCGGGTACGAAGGTAGTCTGGATCTCGGCATTACCTTGGTCAATCCGGATGCCGGTCAAACTCAGACCTTGATTGATACCGATTTCGATAATGGCCTCGGTGGGTTCACCTATCAGGACGATACGTTCGGCACCGACAATGCGCGTTACGCCAAGGGCAAATGGGACGATGACGCCGGTGATCAAAGTAGCGGGGGTGGTCACCATCGCCATGACGGCGGGCTGGAATTGAAACTGGGCGGCGCCGATGATGACGACATCACCGACGGCATGTCCGGCGGCTTCCAACAATCCTTCACCGTCGGCGGCGACGGCGCCGGTAGCCTGACCTTCAAATTTAATATGGATATGGACCGGCACTACGAAGAAGACGAATATTCGGATGTTCTGGTCAGCATCGACGGTCGATTGGTCGGCCTCAATGGCAACGATTATATCGTGCGCGAACAGGGCGGTGGCGATACGGGATGGCAAACGGTGACCCTCGATCTCGGCACTTTGTCGGCGGGCGCACATACGCTGATCATCGGTGGTTACAACAACAAATCTACCGAAAGCAGAGAAAAAACCGAGATTAAATTTGACGATCTCGTGCTCACCGTTGAAGGCGGCGAAGAAACCATCGCCAGCGAAAACGTCAGCTTCGCGCCTGATACCGCGTCGTACCTCTATGCTGTGGATCTCGCGGCCGCATTGACCGATATAGACGGCTCCGAAAGTTTGGCTATGAGCGTTGGCGGGCTGCCTGCCGGCGTTGCCTTAAGCGCCGGTATGCTTCAAGCGGATGGGAGTTGGACCTTAGAGGCGGGCGATCTCGCCGGGCTTGAAGTATCCGTGCCGAATGGAAATGCAGCGTTCGAGATGACCTTCACCGCGACCTCCACCGATACCGGCGGCGATACCGCGGCAATCACCCGGACCTTGGATTTCTCCGATCATATGGGCGCGAGCACCGACGATGTTTTGGCCGGCACCGATGCCGCCCAAGATACGCTTTATGGCGGTGCCGGCGCCGATACGCTGACGGGCGAAGGTGGCGACGATACGCTTTATGGCGGATCCGGCGACGACATCATCAGCGGCGGTGCCGACAATGACACAATTTACGGCGGCGCCGGCATCGATACGCTTTATGGCGGATCGGGCGTTGATTATATTTCAGGCGGCGCCGGCGGTGACATCATCCATGGCGATCAAGGCAACGACGTTATTATCGGCGGCGAAGGCAACGACACGCTTTACGGCGGTGAAGGCGCGGATGAATTTGTCTTCAGCCTCGGCGATGGCCTCGACACCATCATGGATTTTGAATCCGGCGATCAAATAACCTTCGACGGCATCAGTCTCAACGATGGCGATTCTGTGGATATCGCAGCTTCCGGCAACGACGTTGTTGTTACCGTATTCGGTCAGGACGGCGCCCAAGCCAACCAGGTGACGCTGAAAGATGCGGCGCAAGGCTTCGACGATGTGTCCCGCGAAAATATCGGCGATGGCTATTCGATCACCGATACCGGCGACGGATCGGTCACCGTGGTTGTCGATCATGTAACTTAGTCCTCGGTTGTTTTGAGACGCGCGCGGGCCAGGATCATGTCCTGGAAGGCGTCGGTTATGCGCTGGGCGGGGACCTTAAGATAAGGGAATTCCTGGGCATGTTCGAAGCTATGGCGCATGGCTGGGTTCATTTCAAAAATTAAAAGCCGTCCATCGTCCATGACGTCGAAATCAACGCCAAAGAAATCCAGCCTCACCAGGCCCGGTAGCCGCCGAAGAGTTTCATAGGACGGATTGCCGATAAAATCGGCGGGATCATCGACGAAAGATTTCTCCAGCTCCGTCATCCAGTGGTTTTTCGACATCACCTCTTTCCGGTTAAATCCGTGCACGTTCCATACCCGGTCCACATGATGAACCACCGGATAAATTTCGCCATCGATGAAAAAAACCCGCATTTTGCGGAAATAATCTTTGCGGAACGGGTGATCAACGAACTCGATTATATAAAATTCACCGGCGCTCGCAGCTTTGAAATAATCCTCTACCGCCTGCCGACTGTCGGCTTTCTCCGTCGATATCGCGGAATGTGTTCCCGCCCGGCGTAGGATAACCGGCAGATCCATGTCTTCGCCGGCCATGAACTCCAGCACATCCAAAGGCGCATCCGGGCGCCAATCAATACGCAGGGTCTTGGCAAAGCGGACGCCGGAAAAATCTTTCAGCCGCTGGTAATTATTGTCCCGTGCCGTTTCCAAGACGCGCGCCGGATCGTTAATCACCGGCATGTGGGGGTGGCGCGCAAGGTAGCGCGATGCGGTCTGTAGCGATTGCGCTTCCAGATCAGCATCGGCGATACAGTTGATGACGATATCGTGGGGAGGAATGGCGTCATGGTTGGATAAGTTTTCGTCTCTGACTAAAAAATTGATGGTTGTGAAACGATCTGGGTCCCACAGGGCGTGAGACGAGAAATTTCCACCGCGCAGGCGGAGCCAGTGATCGGAATCCTGGCGCACAGCGTAATGTGCGTTTTGAACGCCGCGCAGGCGCAAGATACGAGCCTCGGATTTACCCAGGCAGTATTGGACGGTAACGGGGTTTTGGGCGATACCCGCGCTTAAGGATTTCCTGGAGAATACATGCTTCCCCATCTCCCATTGAACGGCCGACAGCGACAGATGGGCGTTGGCATCGCCGGGCACTTCCCGGACCAATTGCCGAAAAACTTTCTCCGCCCGCGCCAGATCACCAGCGCCTATCAAAACGTCGCCAAGCTGCTTAAGAAGCGCCAGGTTATTGGGCTGTTTTTGAACGGCCTGCCAGAGGCAATAGGCGGCATCATCCAACCTGCCCGAAGACACATATACCCGGCCCAATCCTTTCCAGCCGTCGGCATCTTCGGGATTGGCTTTTAAGTAGGAACGGTAGGCGCGCGCCGCCTCGACAAGGCGTCCAGCCCGGTGCGCCCGCCGTCCTGCGGCGGCGTCCCCGGCTGGTCTGTTTGCTTTTGTCAATCTGACTGAAACCATAGTATGGGATCATCCGATCCAAATTCGCGCCGTTATCCACGGCGTAGGAAATGCGCCCACTTGATAGCGCCGCCGTGGTTTTCGATATGGTTCAAAAGCGCGGCGACCACGCGTCTGTCATACTGGGTGCCTGATTTTTCCAAAAGCTGCACCGTTGCTTCTTCCAGTGTCAGACCGGGACCATCATTCTTTGGAACACAAAGCTCGATAAACGCGTCGGCGACCGAAACGATCCGCGCCGTCAGCAATATGTTGGCGCCCGATAGGCCGCTTGGCCCGCTTCCGTCCATGTGTTCGGTCGATTGGCGAATGGTTTCCACCACCGGTCCTTCGAAATCGATGCCTTCCAGTAATTTTGCGCTGGTCAGGTAGGCGCTGCCGGTTTCACCGGATTCAGAGGATATGACCGTGCCGAGACCGCGCAGCGCACCTGCAAAAGCGGCAGTGTCCACATTCCGGCGTTCGCACTCCAATTCTTCGGCGATGGCGCGGGCGACGTCACCAATATCGGCAGAGCGGCTTTCAGAAGAAGGATCACGCTTATCGACAATGCCGGCGAGCGTCGTCACAAGTTGTTTTAGCCGGGCTTCGCTTTTCATCTGTTCGCGCGAAAAATCGGTAATATCGTCGATAATCATCAAAACGCCCGGCGGATGGTCGCGGTCACCGCGCAGCGGAATGTGGTCCGATTTTAAAACTTCCAATTCCCCGATAGCGCCCTCAAATCTTTGAACGAATGAGCGGCGGACTTGTTGCACGCTATCGCTTGCCCCCGCTGCTTCCAGATCGGCGAAATCCCTCAACACGTCCTTATTCTTTTCGGCATAGAACTTGGCCTTCACCGGCCCGATGATGGCGGCCATGGTTTTGCCCAACATGTCTTCAGGCGTCACACCCGCCGCCGCCGCTGCGGGCGCGTTCGAAAAAGTATAGGTGGTGGTGCCGTCAACGGCGACGATATGGGTGGATTGAGAATTTGTGATGACGCGCATGAATTTGGAGATGTTTTCGAACCGTTCCGACGAAATGCGAAATTTTTCAGCCGCCGCTGCGGACCTTAGGGAAGTGCCGTGGCGCCAAACGGCAATCATGGCAACGGTTACACCGACGATAATCAGCACAAAGACGATGAATATGGTTCTCAGCCGGGTTTCAATGGCCGCCATAGCTTCGGCGCGGGAAATTTTACGGACCAAAACCCACGGCACATCGGCCAACGCCCGCGACGTCACCAAAACCTCCTCGCCCGCATAGTCGCGCTTGATGGCGAACCCGCCGGGTTTCTCGATGGCGAAAGCGGCGGCCAAATCTCCTGTATCGAACGCCATTGACCGTTTGAGCGGCGCCGTGCCGTCGGCAAGTGGTGATAAATACTCAACCAAATTAACCTTTTTGCGCACCAAATAAGTTTCCGATGTTTTCGACGTATCGCCCGGCTGTTTCAACAAATTGAAAAATTCCTGATCGACAATGCGGACGCCGATGGCCGCGCCGATGCCTTTTGATCCGGTATCAGACTGGATGCCGTATATGGGCAGCGCGAACCCCATGCTGGGTGCGTTTGCCGCGCCCTTGTATATATCAATCACCGCCGGCGCCCCGTCCAATGCGCTGGCGATTGCCTTTCGGATGCCACCGGATATTTCGGGCATTTCCGGCGTTGCGACCAGTGGCTTACCATCGCGATCGGTCAGCGCCAATCCGGCTATGCCGGCGCGTTCCACGTTGGAGTTGTTTTCTTGTTGTGGCGGCCGCGGCGCAAAACCGGAACGGTCCGCCACGGCGATCAGAAGATTGCGCAAATAACCTTGCTGCGCCACGCCGTCGGTGACTTTGGATTTATCGCCGGCCGCGTCCGATAATTCGGTCAGGTAGAGTTGCAAGGACGCGTTTTCGGTCAGTTCCGCAATGACGCCGAAGTTCTGATCCACCCAGCCGTTGATTTCTGCGGCGCGGCTGTCGGCGACGATGCCGAGCCGGATTTGCCATTCATTGAGCGCGCGCATGCGTTCGCCCTCGACAAACTGGAACGAGAAAAAAACCCCCGCCCCGATGATTGCGAGCAAGACAACGATGCCAATCGCAACCATCCGGTTGACCTTTGCCTTTGGCGTTTCTCCTTCGGCTTCCTTGTCGAGATCGGATGCATTTTCCGTATTTTGGGGCTCACCATCCGCCATATGCGGGTCCTTCCAGAAATCGCGCCTGTTTAGAGTTTCCCCGAGTTTGTGGTACTTTAGAATAATGCCCAGGCCTTTCAAAGGAGAATAGGCCTTGGCGCATTGATCATTTACTAACAGAAATCCGGCGATGAATTTGGTGCTCAAAAATACCTATTTTCTGAACGTCCCGGCACTGGCACTGGCCTTTGGCTTGGCATTCGGCCCGCCCCCCGCCCGGGCGCTGCCGCTATCAATTAAATTCGAATCGTTGGTTATGGACCGGCCGGCCCAGCCGCTGAAGCTGAATGTTTCAGAGCTGCGCTCCAAACGCTATGGCCGCCGCCGGTCTTCATCCAAATCCTTTTCGCGGACACAAACCGCGACTGCCGGATCACGCCGCAAAAAGCTCGGCGCCAATTCGTCTCTGTTTGGAACCGTCGAAACTCAATCCAATAATTTCAAGCCGTTTAAGAAATGGTCCGGGGCGGTCGAAAAAATGGCGCGCGAACAATCCGATGTAGGGAAATTTAAAAAGCGTTTCAACAAATGGGTCATTTTTCTGGATGGACTCAAAGGCAAAGATCGCATGGTCCAGATCAAGGCGGTCAATAAATTCATGAACAAGTCCAAATACATCCTCGACAATAAGAACTGGGGGGTTAAGGACTATTGGGCATCGCCGGGCGAATTTCTCGCCAAGTTCGGTGATTGCGAAGATTACGCCATTGCCAAATACATGGCGCTGAAATATTTAGGGCATGATGCGGCCAAGATGCGGGTGGTTGCGGTCAAGGATATGAACCTTAACATCGGCCACGCAATATTGGCGGTGTATGTCGATAATCGAATTCTGATCCTCGACAATCAGATCAAGATTGCCGTTGATTCACGTAAAATCCGGCATTATCAACCGGTCTATTCGATCAACGAAAAATATTGGTGGAGGCATCGGGCGTCGTGATTAATGCAGCAATAATAGGGCTCGGCTGGTGGGGCCGGCAAATTGTCGATGTCTTCGCCGCCGGCAAAAAAAGCGATGCACTATTGATTACCCATGCGGTCGATGTCGATCCGGCCGCCGCCGGTGAATTTGCCAGAAGCCACAATTTGGTGCTCTTGGGCGATCTGGCCGAAGCCCTTGGCAGTGATGCCATCGACGCCGTAATCATCACCACACCAAATTCCCTGCACGAAACGCAGATCATCCAAGCGGCCGGCGCCGGCAAACATGTGTTCTGCGAAAAACCCCTCTGCCTGACCCATGCGGGCGCGGTGCGGAGCGTTGAAGCCTGCAATAAGGCCGGTGTGGTGCTTGGCGTTGGACACGAGCGGCGCTTCGAATCTGCGATGGTCGAAGCCAAGCGCATCGTCGATGCCGGCGAGCTTGGCGCCGTGATGCATGTGGAAGCGAGCTTCAATCACGATAAATTGGTGGATATGAAGGGTGATAATTGGCGCGCATCGGCGGTCGAAGCCCCCGCCGCCAGCCTAACAGCCACCGGGGTGCATCTGACCGATTTTTTCCTGCACATGTTCGGACCGATCGCCCAAGTCTATGCCGAAACCGCCAAATGGGTGATGGATTCGGAAACCGGCGATTCATTGTCGCTTCAGGTACGCTTCGATAGCGGCATTACCGGCTATATCAATTCCATATTATCGACGCCGCTTTATAGCCGTTTTCGCGTTTTCGGCACCAAGGGCTGGCTGGAAGTGGCCGATCGGGTTCATCCAAGCGAGCAGGGGCCGGCAAGCCTCACCATCTGCCGCAAGGAAGGCGAATATGAAACCACGGAATGTCCGCCCGTCGATACGGTGCGCGTCAATATCGAAACCTTTGCGCGGGCTGCCGCCGGCGGCGCGCCTTATCCTTTCACCGATCAGGAATTGATTGGAAATATAGCCGTCTTTGAAGCGATTTGCCGCTCGGTGGAAAGCGGCGCCGCCGAAGCCGTGGGGTCATTCCAGCACCAATAAATCGCAGGTACTAGACGGTATCAAGGATACTTGTTGGTCCTTCCAAAGCGGCTTGATTAGGCCAATCGTTTCATCTATTCATATTCTCATATTCGAAGTGGACCGCCGAACCTGGAAATATTAAATGCCGGTGGTCTCAAACAGCAAGCGTCCAGACTAGGAGGAATAATCATGTCGCGCGGCACAGCAAATTTCGGAATTACCGGCGTCGATTGGCAAGAACGCATCAATTGGGATCGTCTTCGCAAATATCGCGTCGCACGGGCACGCGAACGCATGAAAGCGCACGGCATCGGCGCCCTGCTGCTCATGTATGATGAAAACGTCCGCTATGTCACCAGCACCCTGACCCCTGGTTGGAACCGTCTGAAACCGGGCCTCCGTTATGCCATGC
>JABMOP010000346.1 GCA_013204125.1 Rhodospirillales bacterium
GTCTGATTGCTGATCATCACCGCGGTCGAGCAAAATCCATAAACGAACATCAATGCAACGCCAATCGCCAGGCCGTTTGGGATTAAGAAGGCGACCAGGATCACCACCGTGGCGGCGAAATTCAGCAACATAATTTTGGTTAATCCCTGGGTGATCCCTTTCCATGCCAGCCACAAGGAGGCGAACATCGCACCGGCGCCGGCCGCCGCCAATAGCCAGGCGAGCGTGACCGCATCAGATTTTAAGACACTGCCCACATAGGCGGGCATCAGCTCGACGATCGGGCGGAGGAAAATTCCAAGCGCGACGGCAAGGATGAGAAGCACCCGAATGGAAATGCTGGACCAGGCGTATTGAAGCCCGGCGACCATATCGCGGACGACCCCAAGCGAAGCCGGCCGACCACCCCGGCTTTCATCAATTTTGATAATGGAAAGGGCGACCAGGAACGGAATGTAGGTTAATGAATTAAGGGCGAAGGCCATGCCGCCGCCGCCCCAGACGATTAATATTCCGGCCACTGCCGGGCCTAGAAAACGGGCGGCTTGGCTGACCGAGGATTGAAAAGCGATGGCGGCGGTCAGGTTCTCGCGCGGCACCAGCTTCGGCATGATCGCGAAATGGGCGGGAAAGGCGATGCCGTTGAGCGAGCCGAGAAGGACCGCAAATCCCATCAATATCTCGATGGTGATCCAATTATTGAGGGTGACCACCGCCAGCGACGCCATGGTGATGGCGCCCAGAAGTTGCGCCCAGAACAAGGCGCGCCGGGCGCTCGTGCGGTCGATGATAACGCCGGCGAACGGGCCGACGATGGCGTTCGGCAAGGTTTCCGCCAAGACGATGGTGCCGACCCAGGCAACCGAATTGGTCAATTCCCATGTGACCCACCCCAAGGCGACGAAAAATACGAACGTGCCGGTCAGGGAAAAGCCCAATCCGGTGCAATAGTAAACAAAATTTCGGGAACTCAGCGCCCTGCCTATGCCGCCGAAGGCGCCTGATTTCTTGTCGTTAGCTTGGTGATCGGCCAAGGATCGCTACACCGTTTGGGTTGTTGCTTGGGATTGCCGATTACCACCCGAAGCGGGCCGCGGCAACCGGAATAGGGGCGGCTCCGCCGCGCCGCCCATATAACTCGCCCCTACAGAATGCGTTCAGAGACCCCGCCGGGGGTGGTATTGACTGTCTTAGCCTGTCATATCAAATTAGGTGCAGAACATCGTTAGTTAGGAATATGCCATGCTGAGCCGCGAAAACAATGAACGCATCACCCGGGTCGGCGCCGGCACGCCGATGGGCGAGACCCTGCGCCGCTATTGGATGCCGGCGCTGCTGTCCTGGGAATTGCCGGAAAACGACTGTCCGCCCGTCCGCGTGCGCCTGCTTGGCGAAGACTTGGTCGCGTTCCGGGCGACCGATGGCCGCATTGGCATGGTCGAAGAATATTGCCCCCACCGCCTGGCCTCTTTGTGGTTTGGCCGCAATGAAGAAAACGGCCTGCGCTGCGTCTATCATGGCTGGAAGTTCGACGTCGACGGGAATTGCACCGAACAGATGAACGAGCCACGGGAATTTTGCTCTAAAGTCAGCATCACCGCCTATCCGACGGTCGAACAGGGCGGCATCATCTGGACCTATATGGGGCCGGCTGAAAAACAACCGCCGCTGCCCAATTATGCCTGGACCCAGGTCGCCGAAGATCAGCGCTTCGCCAGCAAAGTGGTCGAAGAATGTAATTGGCTGCAAGCCTTGGAAGGCGGCCTCGACACCTCGCATTTCACCATCCTGCACCGCGCCATCACCAAAAATCCGGTGCATGCCGGCATCGAAATTGATAATCCCGGCGTTGTCGGCAGCGCGCCGAGCTTGAAGTCGATATTACCGATTATGGTTATGCCTATTTCGGCCTGCGCCCGTTGGGCGACGATAAAGTTTATGCCCGCGGCTATCATTTCATCATGCCCTTTACCCAATTGCGCCCGTCCGGGCCGAATAAAGAGCAGACCAGCGGCCATTATTGGGTGCCGATCGACGATGAAAACTGCATGGTCTGGAATTTCTACCATACCCATGACGGCCAGCCGTTGTCCAAAGACGCCGATCTGGGCGCCGGCAACGAGCCGGGGATTGATGTCGATATTGAAAACGGCTTTCGCTCTTTCCGCAACAAATCCAACGACTGGTTGATCGACCGGGAGGTGCAAAAGACCGACACCTATTCCGGCATCAAAGGCATCAATGCGCAGGACCGCGCGGTGCAGGAAAGCATGGGGGCCATCGTCGATCGCTCGAAAGAGCATCTGGGGCCGGCCGATAAAGCCATTATCGCCACCCGCAAACTGCTGTTGGAGGCCACCGATGTGGTCGAACAAGGCGGCGACCCCGCCGGCACGCGTGCCAGCTATTACGAAGTCTTGGCGGCGGAAAATACCTTGCCCAAAGACGAAGATTGGCGCCAAGACCTTCTGCCGCGCATGTACCCTGAAAGCCATGGCGACGGCTCCTCCGTCCGCACCGACGCGGCCCGGCTTAACGAGACGATCGAGCAGGAATCCGAAAAGCACCTGTCGCCGGCGGCGGAATAAGGGTTTGGATATAAGGCTGGGGGCGGGGGCTTAACCCAGCGGTTTGTGCACGCGTTTTGTCGACGGCGGATTATTTGCCAATTTCGCCTCCGGGCGGATCGGCCGGGGAACGAAATTCCCGCCGCAATTTGGACAGACGCCATCTAAGACATCGGTGACGCAAGTTATGCAGAACGTACATTCAAAACTGCATATGCACGCTTCTGCAGAATCCGGCGGCAGGTCCATATCGCAATTCTCGCAGTTGGGCCGCAGTTCAAGCATGGCGTTTACGTCCAAATAAGATCAATGGCGCAGACCGTAAATGTACCAGCCCCGTGGTTTAAATCAAAATGGCGTTGCTCAACGGTCGCATTCAGGAACGGCGAATATTCCCAATGGACTGCCGCCTCGACCGGTCGGTGGATCGCAATTGGCTAACCTCAAAGGAGCAAGAAAGGTTATAAGAAGAATGGATGGTGGAGAACATTATTAGGGCCGCGTTCCAAAAAACCTCTCAATTGCCTTTAAATGTTTAGTCATTTCGACATTTATATCTGATATGCGACAGGCCAAATCTTCGATGTATTTTGGTTGGCCTTGGTTGTCAGAAATTTCTGACACATGGCTGGCGCGAAGTTTGATAAATAGTCCAGAGGAACCAAGTAACCCGTGAGCAAATGCATCACGTTCGGGCTTAATATTGATGGCATGCCCGATAACCTGATCGACCTCCTTCATGCGGCTTGGCTCCGGCTTGTAAGTTTCAGACGCCATTTTCCGCCATCGCTCGGTACGGGTGGAAAACCTAGACATGAAATTGACTCGCTCTCCTTTGTGTTCTTCACGCTTAAGAAGCCAAACTATTTCACGGTTGATTGTGTCTTCAAGAAAGGCCCATTGTGCTGCCACATGACCAATTGCACGAAATTGTTCATCATTGAGCATTAATTGAAAATTTGGGACAGTCTGTAGTATTTTAGCCATGACAGAAAACTCCAAATATCAAAAAGACGAAAAATTTACGACGGCCGTAAAGAACCTTCTTAAAACACCCCCAAA
>JABMOP010000347.1 GCA_013204125.1 Rhodospirillales bacterium
CGAATTCGCTCTGGATACCGTAGGGGATCACCACCCTCTCTCCGCCGGGCGCCCATTTGGGGTAGGTTCCGGCATGATAATCGCCGATGAAAATGATCGCCGGTTTTAAACGCCAAAGTTTTGAGAGGTAGCGCCACTTCAGAAGATACCCGGCCGGATTATGTATCCAAAAGACGCTCCGCCGCGCACGCGGCATAAGCCCAATCAGCTTATCCCCACGATTGGCAATATAAAGGTCGGCATCTTCGGGCATATTCGTTCCCAAAGGCGCCCAATCGACACCATCAATAATTTTAGGCGCACGGCATTTATTTCGAACCAATACCTCATGCCCACGGCTTGCAAGCGCACCCATAAGATTGACGACCGAGCTTTCGACCCCGCCCAAGGGGCCTTGGCGCGGACTATCGCCGTCAAATTCGATGCCATCATCGGCAAGCACAATCTTAGCGCACATCAGTTGTCTTCCAACCTGGACTTGATATTGGATATGATCGGATAGAGACCGGCGAACATCGCGATCAGCAATCCATAACCGCCTTCGCGGTACCCTTTACGACCGATATAGCATTTTAAAAAGCGCGAAAAAATGCGCCGCACATCGCCTGCCATGCCGCGCCTTTCGCCCGCTTCCCTCATATCCTTGGCGCGCGCCGAGCTATAATTGTCTAGCCGCTTAATCATGTCGGAAATATTCCGGTCCACATAGTGATTGATGCGGCCCTCCAGCATCGGCCCCTTCGGGCCGGACCATTGCAATCTTGGGTGGACGCGCTGGCGGCCCCAGCGTTTTACGCCGCACCGAAACAGGCCCGGATAGGCGGCCTTGCCGTAAGATGCGCCCCAGCCATGGCGCACCAGCCGTCCGCCGATATAATTGTCCACTAAGATTTCATGCCAATCGAAGCTGGTGGTATCAATTGTTCGGCGGATTTCACGGGCCAGATCTTCGGGTACGTGCTCGTCTGCGTCCACTTCCAAAATCCAGTCGCCGCTACAGGCGTCGATGGCGGCATTTCGCCTATCGCCTTCCAATGCCCAGCCGCCTTCAACAATTTTGGCATTATACCCTTCGGCAATGGCCTTTGATCCGTCCGTGCAGCGATCCAGGACAACAACGATTTCGTCGGCAAAGCGCAAATGATCGAGGCACGCGGCCAACCGTTCTTCTTCATCTTTGATGCTGACAACCGCGGACAGGCGCTGAGCCATATTACTTGCCCTCCCCGCACCGTGCCCACAAATCGCGGGCGCCGGCAGCGGCCATATCGACGGTCAGGCTGTCCATCAACGTGCCCGATGTCCGGTGGTTAAAATCTTCAGGAAATATTTTTTTAAAGGGTACGGACGTGCGCACGATACCGGTATGTTCGCCCCACGGCGCATAAAGCTGCTCTTGGGTCGGGCCGAAAAGACCGAGGGTCGGCAAGCCGGACGCCGCAGCTAAATGCATCAAACCGGAATCATTGCCGACATAAAAATCACACCGCTCCAAACACGCATAGGCGGTCAAAAGATCAAGCTTACCGACAAGGTCGATCCGCAGCTCTTCAGGGATAGATCCGATCAAGCCGAGCGCCATCGGGCGTTCGTCATCGCGGCCAAAGACGGCGACACGGGCACCGGGAAGAATGCCGGTCGGCAACGTCAGGCGTTCGATCAATTCAGTAAAATATTCAGGCCGCCAGGTTTTCGCCTGCCAGTTCGCCGTCGGGCCAACTGCGAGCACAGGTCCGCCGTCCGGAATTGCATCCGCGGCATAGTCCAGATGCGCCTGCTTGGTCCATAATTTTGGATCCGGTGTCCGGTCCAAATCCAGCACGCGTGTCATGCGCTCCACCCTGCGTTCGTCGGAACCATCCCGCGGCATACCCCGGCGCATTTTGCGCACCAACAAATAGGTGACCGGCGCATTACGAAGATCAATCACCAAATCCCATATTCTGCCGGCGCAAAGCAGCCACAAGCGAAGCCAATGCAACGAAAACAGCATTTTGTCCAAAACGATAATGCGCTCCAACCCCGGCACGGCTTCGAACAGAGGGGCGGCAGCAGGACCGCAAGCGACCGTGATTCTGGCGCCGGGGTTTCTTTCGATTATCCGGTCTAGCAATCCCGTTGAAAGGATCGCATCGCCAACCCGCGTGGATGTAACGAACAGCAGTTTCATGATCCCAATATTACTTCCAAAGCGCTTCGAACTCTATCGCCGCAGCATCCCACCCGCGCGCCGGCGATTTGCCAGCGCTTAAAGACTGATACAATTCTGATTCCGAGCCTAGCAGATCGAGCGTCAAATTGACGAAGGCATCTTCGTCGGGCGCAAGATAGGCGCTGCGCCCGTTTTCAAACCTTTCCACCAGCGCTTGGCTCGGATCGCCTTGACCGAATATAACCGCCGGAAGCCCTGTAGCCTGGGATTCCGCTAATGTGGAGCTGTAAATTTCCCCCCGGATGATCGGGTAGAAATGAACCCGAGCGTCGCGAAAGCGCGCCGCCATACCGCCATCGGGCAAGGGCGGACGAATTTCGATGCCATCGGTAATCGCCGCCCGCACTTCGTTCATAATCGGGTCTAAGCGCTTATCCACATCGCCGCTTTCGAGCCCCCGCCAAAGTCCGGCGGAATAAATCTGCAACCAGGCTTCAGGCCGCTTGGGGTGAATGCGCGTTCTCCATAGGCGGATAAAATCGGACAATCCGTGCAAAGGATGGGTGGTAACGATGGCAGTCATGTCCGGCGCTGCATCGCTGTCCGCGGCCACCAGATAGGGTTCCGACACGCCGGGCACAATCGAGACTGCTGAAATGCCGCCGATCGGCTTCCAATTATCCAGATGGGCTTCGCCGGTAAATACCAAGGCTGGGTGAATCTTCGCCAATAATTCACGGATCGGCGCAGAGCTAAGCCGCCCAGGCGCATCCCAGACCCAGAGGCACCGATATCTGGCATTTTCCACTTCTTCCAACAATTCCGGCTTGCGAAAGGCGATCAGCACATCGGTTTCAGGCGGGCGCGGCGCATCCCAGGGCAGCCAGTTAACGCCGTTTATATTGGCCTGCGCTTCGCATCGGTTGATGGCGCTGACCTCGTGCCCTCTGGCTGCCAACGCCGATGCCAGGCGGGCAAACGCCTTTTCCGCGCCGCCGAGCGGGCGCTCATCCGGTGATGATCCATCGAAGGGGATGGTGTCGTCGAAAAGGATAATCTGCATGGCCGCTGTTTACACTCTGGCGGGGGAATTGAACAGACGCGCAATCGCGCTATATTATCCCCTATGGCTGACGCTCAAATCATCGCACTTGATAACCGCACCGTAATCGCCGCCGACGGCGATGATGCGGAGGCATTTTTGCAAGGCCTGATTTCTAACGATATGGACCGGGTCGGACTTGGCCGCGCGATTTATGCTGCGCTCCTAACACCGCAAGGCAAATTTCTGCATGATTTTTTTGTCGCCAAGATCGGCGGCGGAATTGTTCTGGATTGCGAATCTTCCCGCGCGGCTGATCTTCTCAAACGGCTCGGCATGTTCAAGCTGCGCGCCAAGGTCGAATTGTCGGAGAC
>JABMOP010000348.1 GCA_013204125.1 Rhodospirillales bacterium
ATGGTGCAGAACGGCCCCGCCAGGATGCGGGTAAGATCAATGACGGTTATGCCGGCAAGGGGGCCCGCCATATCTAGCCGCCGCTTGGCCGTTGGTTGCGGTCGGTGGCCAGATCTTCCAAATAGGTCTCGACCTTTTCTTTGCGATCAAGGCGGAATTTTTGGAAATTGGGCGCGCGTTTTTCTAAGAACGCGTTCATGCCTTCCAAACTTTCTTCGGAACCCCAAATTTCGGCCAATAACTCCATCCCCTGCTGCCAGGATGCATAAAGCTCATCGCCTTCAAAGTTGAGGGATTTTTTGGTAGCGCGCAGGGTTTGGCCGGAAAAGCCTCTGATCATGCGGCACCATTCTTCGGTCTCTTTGCGTAAATCGGCTTTGGGCACGACCCGGTTGATCAGGCCGATGTTGACCGCTTCTTCCGCCGTGAATGTGCGGCAAAGAAAAATCATCTCCTTGGCCAGCCGGTCGCCGATCAGGCGCGGGATATATTGGGTCGCGCCGACGGTCGGGCAGGCGCCGACCTTTGCGCCGGTTTGGCCGAAGATGCCATCATCGGCGGATATCACAAGATCACACCAAAGCGCCAATTCGTGGCCGCCGCCGACGCAATGGCCGTGGACCATGGCAATCACCGGGATGGGTATGCCGCGGATCGCCATCGCCAGCCCCAGCATGCGGTCGTTCCACATCAGCGCATTGGCGCGGTTAAGTTTCATCATGGCGTGGAAATCGCCGCCGGCGGAAAATGAGCGTTCGCCTGAGCCGGTGATGACCGCCGATGCGATGGACGGGTCTTCGCGGGTTGCCTTCACAGCGTCGGTCAACTCGTCCAAGGTTTGTTCGCGAAAGGCGTTCAAGACTTCCGGCCGGTTAATGGTGATCCAGGCGGTATCGTCGATTATCTCGAACGTCACTTCCTTATATTTTCTGTTCAGCGCCATGAGGCTTACTCCTTGCTACGTTAGAATCATATGCGGCGTGGAGGGGTCTCTTCCTCTTCCACCTCGATCAGCGTCCCAATTGCGTCTTTGGGATGCAGGAAAAACAGTTTGCGGCCGTGATGGCCGGGCTTAGGCGCGCCGCCCCCGACAATGCGGAGGCCCGCCGCCCCGGCGTCCGTCGCCGCCTGATCGGCATCGGGTGTGGCGAAGCAAAGATGATGGATGCCGCCCGCCGGGTTGCGCTGGATAAATTTGCCGACCGGTGATGCATCGTCTGTCGGCTGCATCAATTCGATTTTGGCATTGGCAAGACGCACATAGGCCATGCGCATGCCTTGTTCGGGAATTTCTATCGCGTCATCCACTTCGGCGCCGAATGTGGCCCGGTAAAATTCCGCCGCCGCTTCCAAATCGGGAACGGCAATGGAAATATGGTCGAGGGTTTGGGACGGGATAGGCGGCGGCGTCGCGCCCTGGTCATTTTCGCCCATTGAAATACCTCCCCTTTGTTCTTTGCCGCTATCTTAGAACGGCGGCGGGGCTTAGGCCAGACGACCGGGCGCTTAGATTTTAATCATTTGCTTGCCGAAATTTTCAGAATTCAGGAGTTTTATGAACGCTTTGGGCATATTCGCGATGCCGTCCATCACATCTTCGCGGAATTTTAGATTTCCTTCTTTATGGGCCTTTGCCAGCGCCTGATTGGCTTCTTCAAAATGCGCGGCGAAATCTGTGACCAAAAAACCTTCCATGCGCGCCCGGTTGATCAGCAATTGGCGATTGAGCCGAAGGCCGATATCGGGCTGGCCGAACGTCGCGGAAAGGGAAATGGTGCCGCAGAGCGCAATGCGCCCATGCAGCGCTAAATTCATCATCACCGCGTCTTGGATGGGGCCGGACGTATTGTCAAAATACATGTCGATGCCGTCTGGACAAACGCGCGCCAAAGCCGCGGCCAAGTCCGGTTCGGTCTTATAATTGACGCCTTCGCCGTAGCCGATTTCCTTGCACCAATCCAACTTGGCTTCGGTGCTGGCGATGGCGACGGTCTTGCAGCCATGATTTCTGGCAAGCTGGCCGGCGACTTGCCCGACCGCGCCGGAGGCTGCTGAAATGACAATTGTTTCGCCGGGTTGAATATTGGCAACATGGAAAAGGCCGAAATACGCCGTGCGCCCCGGCATGCCGAGCCAACCGAGGGAGCTTTCGATGGGCGCTAAGTCCGGGTCGACCTTGTTCAGCCCTCGATCGCCGAGAACCGCAAATTCCTGCCAGCCGAAACCCATGGTTTCGACAAAATCGCCGGCGGAATATTTGTCCGAGCGGCTTTCGATCACTTCGCCGACGCCGCCGCCGACCATCAATTGACCGGGCTCGATGCTGGCGGCGTAGCTTTTCGCCGGGCTGATGCGCCCGCGCATGTAGGGATCGACCGACAAATAATGCGCCTGAACCAGAACTTCGCCGTCGCCAAGTGCGGCGATGGGGACATCTTCTTCCAGACGGAAGGTATCTTCGCCGGGCATGCCTTCGGGATAATGATCCAGCACCCAGCGGCGATTTTTAATGTTGGTCATGGAAGATGCGCCCTTAAATTTCGGTGCCGCCGACGGTTAGCTCATCGATTTTTGTGGTTGGTTGGCCGACGCCGACGGGGACGCCTTGGCCATCCTTGCCGCAGGTGCCGACGCCGGGATCGAGCGCCATATCATTGCCAATCATCGAAACCCGTGTCAGCACATCGGGGCCGTTGCCGATTAGCGTTGCGCCCTTGACCGGGGCGCCGATTTTGCCGCCTTCGATGCGATACGCCTCGGTGCAGCTAAAGACGAACTTACCGGACGTGATATCCACTTGGCCGCCGCCGAAATTAACGGCGTAGAGACCCTTATCCACAGATTTGATGATTTCTTCCGGATCGGCTTCGCCGTTTTCCATAATGGTGTTGGTCATGCGCGGCATCGGTGCATGGGCGTAGCTTTGCCTTCGTCCATTGCCGGTGGATGGATTGCCCATCAGCCGCCCGTTCATGCGGTCTTGCATGTAACCGGTCAAAATGCCGTCTTCGATCAAAACCGTGCGCTGGGTCGGTGTGCCTTCATCATCGATCGACAAAGACCCGCGCCGGTCATTGATGGTGCCGTCATCGACCACGGTGACGCCTTTTGATGCGACCCGTTTGCCCATCAATTCGGAAAAAGCGGATGTTTTCTTGCGGTTGAAATCGCCTTCCAAGCCATGTCCGATGGCTTCGTGCAGCAAAATCGCCGGCCAGCCGGGGCCTAAGACCACCGGCATTTCACCGGCCGGAGCGGCAACCGAGTGCAAATTCACCAAGGCCTGGCGCAAGGCTTCATCGACGGCGAATTTCCAGGTGTCGGGTTCCAAATAGAGCGCATAAGTTTCGCGCCCGCCGGTGCCGTAGGAGCCAGATTCCATGCGTTCCCCGACGCCGACGATGCAAGAGACGTTAAGCCGCACCAGGGGCCGGATATCAGCGGCGCGGCTGCCATCGGCGCGAATGATCTGGATCGCTTGCCATTCACCGGCCAGGGATGCGGACACCTGATGGATACGATTATCCTTGGACCGCGCATAGGCGTCGATATCGGCGAGCAACTTCACCTTGTCTTCGAACGGTGTCAGCCCTAGGGGGTTGTCATCAATATAGAGGCTTTGGTTGGTCGGGGCCGGCGCGCCCGCCATTTTGCCGCCATGGCCGGCATGGACGGCGCGCACGGTTTCGGCGGCGCGCTTTATCGCGTCTTCAGATAATTCGGAAGCGTGGGAGTAACCCGAAGTTTCACCGGCGACGGCGCGGAGGCCAAAACCTTGCGCCGTATCGAAGGTCGCGCTCTTTAGCCGCCCGTCATCGAAGACAAGGCTTTCCGATTGGCTGTATTCTAAATAAAGCTCGCCGTCGTCGGCGCCGTTTAATGCATCTTCGACAATGCCCTGGGTGCGGCTTTTGTCGAGCCCGGCGCGGGTAAAAAATAATTCGTCGGTGGCGGCGATATCGGTCATTTAGGTGTCCTTTGGTTTCAGCGGCTAGGGTGCCAAATAGGGGCCGGGTCCACAAGACATTCAGGGCGAAACCCCTAATTCATTGCGGGTTATTACCGTTTCGGCAATTCTACTCTTGACCTCATCGCAGGGCGGCGTATGGTTAATTGATCGTGGTGATTTGTACGACCGGCTTGCGGCCACGTTAAATAATCGAAGCTAAAAGGTCGGCGCGAGTTGAAGCCCCGACCCTAACCGGCTGGGGATTTTTTTTGCCCCGGGCATATGTTTTAACCCGTAGCGGGTAAGGAGAGACTTGATGAGTGAGAAAGATAAAAACCAAGGCGCTAAGTGGCGGCGCCAGACGAATTTGGTCCGGGGCGGGCAAAACCGTTCCCACTTCGATGAAATATCCGAAGCGATGTTCCTAACGTCGAGCTATGCCTACGATTCGGCCGAGCAAGCCCAGCGGGCCTTCAAGGGCGAAGAGGAACATTACCTCTATTCGCGTTACGGCAACCCAACGGTCACCGCGTTCGAAGATCGCATGAAGCTGATGGAAGGCGCCGCGATTTGCCAATCCACGGCCAGCGGCATGGGCGCTGTGTTCGCCTCCCTGGCTTGTATGCTGGGCGCCGGCGACAGATTGGTGGCATCCAAGGCCCTGTTCGGAAGCTGCGATTATGTGTGTACGGTTTTGCTGCCCCAATACGGAGTGGAAACGGTAACCGTCGCTTCCGACAATTTGGATGAATGGGAAAAAGCCCTGTCGGAGCCGACCAAGGCGGTGTTCCTGGAAAGTCCATCGAACCCGATGATGCAGGTATTGGATATCGCCGCCATCGCCGAACTTGCCCACAAAGCGGGTGCGCGGCTGATTGTCGATAATGTGTTCGCAACACCCTTGTTTCAAAAACCGTTGGAGCTGGGCGCCGATATCGTGATGTATTCGACGACCAAGCATATTGACGGCCAGGGGCGCACTTTGGGCGGCGCGGTGTTGACCAATGACGAAGATTATTACGCCGATCATATGCGCATGTTTATCCGCCATACCGGGCCGACGCTTAGCCCCTTCAACGCCTGGGTTTTGACCAAATCTTTGGAAACCCTGGATTTGCGGGTGCGCGCCCAATCGGCGAGCGCTTCCGAATTGGCCCATTTCTTGACCGATCTCGCAGGGGTCGGGAAAGTCGTGTTCCCCGGCCTTGAAAGCCATCCGCAATATGATCTGGTGCAAAAACAGATGAGCGGGCCGGGCACCATGGTGGTGTTTGAACTGGACGGCGATCAGGCGCGGGCGTTTAAATTCATGAACGCGCTTAATTTGATCGACATATCCAATAATCTGGGTGATGCCAAAAGCATGATCACCCATCCGACCACCACCACCCACCAAAGGGTTTCGCTGGAAGAGCGGGCGCAATTGGGCATCAATGAAAACATGGTGCGCTTATCGGTAGGCTTGGAAGACGTCGAAGATTTGAAGGAAGATATCGCCGAAGCGTTAAAAGCTTAGCCTTGCTTCCAGGCGAGGCCGCGCACTTTCCAGCCATTTTTGGAGCCTCGGTGTGCGGCGTCGTCTTTATCGCCTTCGAAGCCTTCGGCGACATTATAGCAATTTTTGTAGCCGGCTTCGGTCATGGCTTTGGCGGCGCCGGCCGAGCGTACGCCCGAGCGGCAGAGGAAGAGGATCGTTGTCTCCGCATCCGGGCAAGCGGCTTTGACTTCAGCGACAAAATTTTCGTTTTTAACATTACCGGGAAACGTCACCCAGGCGATGTTGATCTGTTCCTTGCTCAATTGACTGAGATCGGTGACACCGACATAGGCCCATTCTGCGTCGGTGCGCACATCAATTACGATCGATGCGCTATCATCGGCCAGCATGTCCC